>JAQUNW010000018.1 GCA_028717385.1 Dehalococcoidales bacterium
TCAGGCCGGCATTCGCTTCTGCCGAGTTTAGCCTGGCGGTAATTATCATGCCTGCCAAAGCTGCCAGAAAACCGCTTACGGCAAAAACACTGATGCGGTAGCGCGATATTTTTACACCGCAGCGCCTCAGAGCAGCTGCATTGCCGCCCAGAGAGGAAACATAATGCCCCCACTTCATTTTATAAAAGACCACGTAGGCGATGATTACAGCAGCAACAGCATAAAAAACGCCTGCTTCCAGGCCCAACACCTCGCCGCTCCCAAAAGAACGAAAAGCCTCTGGAAGCCTGGTTACAGGAGTGCCCCGGGAAATAATCAGAGATAGGCCGCGGAATAAAAAAGCTGTGCCCAGCGTGATAATAAACGCATTAATTTTTGTAATACTGATAATAGTCCCATTAACAATGCCCAAAATCGTACCGGCTAACAAACCCACTACAATGCAAAGCCATACGGGCAGACCTGCATGTAAGCTTACGGCCAGAATCATGGCGCTAAGTGATAAAACAGAACATATAGATAAATCAATGGCACCCGAAGCAATAACAAGCATCATGCCAATTGCCAGAAGCATTCGGAAGGAATTTGCCTCTAAAATATTAAACGTGTTAACGATATCAAAATACTTCCCTGTTGTTACACCTATAAAAAGCGCCAATAAAAAGCAAAACAGCACCAGGAGCAATGTCGCTGAATTTCTCGTTACGAATTTTTTTATACCCGGCCAATAAGCTTCCACTGCCTTACAAACCTTCTTTAATCATGGTATGCAATTCATAGGGATTGGTGTCTTTGGTGAGCACATTAGCTATGCACCGTCCTGCTTTCATGACAAAAATCCTGTCGGCAATATCAAAAACCTGTAAAAGGTTGTGACTCACTATGACCATGGTCTTTTTTTCCTTCTTCACCTGCTGTAACATCCGAAATACTCTTTCAGTTTCAGTCATACCCATAGCTGCTGTGGGTTCGTCCAGAATAAGTATCCTGGCGTCTTTGCGCAAAGCGCGTGCAATGGCAACACCCTGCCTTTGCCCACCGGATAAATTACCCACTAATTCGGACAAATCCGGGGTTTGAATTTGTAAATGATCCAGTAGTTGCCGGGCTTCCGCTAACATGCGTTTTTTTGCTAAAAACAGCCCTTGCATAAGTTCTTCGCCAAGAAAAATGTTTTCTGAGCTGTTTTTATAATTATCCAGGCTTAGATCCTGATACATGACTCTGATGCCTAATTCCATGGCTTTTCTTGGCGAAAGGCGACGGAAGCTTTGATTTGCTATGACTATTTCGCCCGTATCAGGGAACAGGTCGCCGGTAAGCATTTTAATCAGCGTGGATTTGCCCGAACCGTTATCCCCAACAATTGCAGCAGCTTCGCCCTGAACAATTTGCATGGATACCTGGTTCAGAGCAACAATATGGTTAAATTTTTTACTGAGATTTTTTATTTCTACCATTAAATTATGTGCCAGAGAACCATGTGACAGGTCATCGACTTTTCCTTGAATTTTCACTCCATTTTTTGGATGATAACACTCATATGAAGCTCATGTCAATTAATTGTACTTATGGTATTTATTATTTATATTTATATTATATGAGTAAAATAAGGGTTATGCTTTTTTTACAGGATGCTTTTCACCCAGTACCACTTGGACTACGCGAATGGGGTATAATAATCTCAGCAGAATTCAGCTTGTTCCTCATTAAGGAAACTCATAAAGCCCCGTTTCCAAGACTCTCTTCCAAGAAGAAATGGCAAACCAGTAACAATTTAACCTGCCGTTTATAGTTTTCTTTGCATGCTTGACACACTACATGTAGTTCTGTTAAACTGCCTTCCGCACAATATGTAGTGTTTTCTTTTTAAGACCTTACTACATCTAAACAAGTAAAAAAGACGGTGAGTAAATGACAACTTCGAAATCTGTTCCAAAAATTTTAGAAAAAATGAATCTGACCAGTACTGCCCGCTCCATCCTGGAAAAACGGTATTTAAAAAGGGATGAAAACCAGCCGGCTGAAACCCCTGAAGAAATGCTTTTCCGGGTAGCCTCAGTGGTTGGGGAAGTCGAGACACAATACGGAAAAAGCTCCGAGGAGACCAGCCAGGTCATAGAGGCTTTTTACAACATGATGGCCAGGCTGGAGTTTATGCCCAACTCCCCAACTCTGATGAATGCAGGGAGAGATCTCGGGCAGCTCAGCGCCTGTTTTGTGCTTCCGGTAGATGACTCCATGGAAGCGATTTTCGATGCCATTAAACATGCGGCAATAATCCACAAATCCGGTGGCGGCACCGGATTCAGTTTTTCCAGGCTTCGGCCAAAAAACAGTACTGTTCGTTCTACCGGTGGTGTTGCCTCCGGGCCGGTGAGTTTCATGAAGGTTTTCAATTCTGCTACAGAAGCAGTCAAGCAGGGAGGCACCCGGCGAGGTGCAAATATGGGGATACTGAGGGTAGACCATCCCGATATTGAGGGGTTTATACGCTGCAAGGAAGACAGCAATGAAATAACCAATTTTAATATTTCGGTAGGCATAACCGATGATTTTATGAAAGCACTGGCAAACAAGACAGATTATGACCTGATAGACCCTCATACCAAAAAACCCACTGGCCAGAGGCGAGCTGAAGATATTTTCTGGCAGATTGTCGATCATGCCTGGGAAAACGGTGAACCGGGGATAGTTTTTCTTGACCGCATTAACAGTGACAACCCAACCCCCGCGCTGGGAGAAATAGAAGCAACCAACCCCTGCGGAGAACAACCGCTGTTCCCTAACGAAGCCTGCAACCTGGGCTCCATCAATCTCAAGGCAATGGTAAAGAAGAAAGATAATCAAAACACCGTCGACTGGGAGCACCTGGCCCGCACTACCCGACTGGCGGTTCGCTTCCTCGATAATGTAATCGATGCCAACAACTATCCGCTGGATGTCATCAAATCAATGGTGGAGGGAAACCGGAAGATAGGGCTGGGGGTAATGGGTTTTGCAGACATGCTAATTTCACTCGGCGTCCCGTACGATTCGGAGGAAGCAGTCAGCTACGCAGAAAAAGTAATGAGTTTTATTCAAACTGAAGGAAGACTCGAATCTGAACGGTTGGCCCAGGAACGAGGCACTTTTCCTAACTATGAAAAATCTGTCTTCTATGGCGTCAGACCGGTACGCAATGCCACGGTTACTACAATAGCACCGACCGGCACAATTTCCATGATTTGCGGTGCATCCAGTGGCGTTGAACCGATTTTTGCCGTGGCATATACCAAAACAGTGTTAGATGGGACGCCATTTGTCGAGGTGAATCCACTTTTTCTGGATTACGCCCGAGAGTGCGGCTTCTTATCAGAGAGTTTGAAGGAGAAAATTGCAGAAAGCGGATCAATCCAAGGGCTATTAGAGGTTCCAGCCTGGATTCAGCGTATTTTTGTAACTGCCCAGGAAATAGATCCCAAATGGCATATACAGATACAGGCCGCATTTCAGAAATACACCGATAATGCCGTTTCAAAAACTATCAACTTCCCCCATGAGGCGACTCGTGATGATATTGCCGAAGCATATCTGCTGGCATATGAGTTGAACTGCAAAGGATTAACCGTTTATCGGGATGGCAGTCGGGAAGAACAGGTACTCTCCAAAGGCACAAACAATAATAAAAGCACTGATAACACCGCCGTAAAGTCCGGTCCTGCCAAAGGAATACAACCGCGTCCGCGCCCACAGGTAACCATGGGAGTAACTGAAAAAATAAAAATCGGCTGTGGCAATCTGTATGTCAGCGTCAATGCAGACGAACAGGGAATCTGCGAAATCTTCACCAATACTGGAAGGGCTGGCGGATGTTCTTCCCAGTCTGAAGCAACCGCCAGACTCATTTCAATATCCCTTCGTTCCGGTATTTCTGTTGAGTCTATCATTGAGCAAATCAAGGGTATTCGATGCCCGGCTTGTATCCGCCGCGATGGAGTTAACGTAACCTCCTGCCCGGACGCAATCGCGCGGGTAATAAAAAAATACATTGATGTAGAAAGCAATGGAAATGAAAATAAATCAAAACCGCCAGCTACCCCGAGCAACACAGCGGAGAGCAAGCAATTGCCATCCATTGGTGCAATAAAAACGGACGAGGGCGCCATACTAAAATCTGTTGGTAATATGGTACTGAACGTAAACGCCTGCCCGGATTGCAACATGCCCATCCAGCATGAAAGCGGTTGCATTGTTTGCATTCACTGCGGTTACTCCAAATGTGAATAAAAAACGAACACCACCGCATATGTTTTACCAAACAGATGATAAACTAGTCTAAACTGATAAAGCCCCCGATAAGGGGGCTTTATCTTGATCACATCTTGTATTTATTGTTGTTTAAGCTATTTTAGCTGCTTCGAAATCATCCAAGATCTTTTGATCAGGCGGATTAGAAAGCAGAGATACCACCACAATAGCCAAGCACGAAAGAACGAATGCCGGTAGTAATTCGTATATGCCAAAGAAACCACCCATCGGCTTTAGTAGAAGTTTCCATATCAAGACAACTCCACCGCCGGTGAGCATACCAGCAATAGCTCCCATGCGGGTTGTGCGTTTCCAAAATAACGAGAAGAGCATAATCGGACCAAAAGTTGCCCCAAAGCCTGCCCAGGCAAAAGACACAACCGTAAATATCACACTATTCTCATCCAGGGCAATAATTACCCCAAATATAGAAATCGCCAGCAAGGTAATCCGCGTAATCAGCATTACCTGTTTATCGGTAGCTTCTTTCTTCATGATACCTTGAAAGATATTTTTCGCAAATGCCGAAGAGGCGATAAGAAGATAAGAATCTGATGAACTCATTGTCGCTGCGAGGATACCGGTCATAAAAATGCCAGCCAGCAACGGAGGCAGAAGCCCTGTCGACATGATTATAAAAATACTTTCTGATGAACTCTGAGTAAGTAATTCTGCCGGATATAAAACCCTGCCAATCAGGCCAATCATCACAGCAGCAACAAGAGATATTACACACCAGACTATGGCGATTCTTCTCGATTTTCTCAGGTTGCTGGGATCCTTGATAGCCATAAACCGCAGAAGCACCTGGGGCATCCCGAAATACCCCAGGCCCCATGAAAGTGTTGAGAGGATGGTCAAAAATCCGTAAGTTCCCGCCGGCCCGAAAAGGGGCTCACCGCTTGAGCCGACTTGCTGCACTCCATCAACAACCTGGGGTGAGGCTATACCAAAAAATTCAAAAAATCCCGGAATACTTTTTATATTATCGATAATATCTGGTATTCCCCCAGCTGCAGATATCCCCATTATGGTTACCGCGCTAAGAGCGACTATCATTACTATACCTTGGACAAAATCGGATACGCTTTCGGCCAGAAAACCACCAACATAGGTATATAACACAACAGCAGCGGCGCCCAAAATCATTACAAGCTGATAGTTCACATCAAACAACGTGCTGAATAATTTTCCAAAGGTCACAAAACAGCTTGCCGCATACACTGCAAAAAAGATGAGGATAAATATGGCTGCAATTGAAAGTATAACTTTCTTATTCTCCTTGAAACGCTGGCTAAAAAACTCCGGAATTGTAATAGCATTACCGGCAATTATTGAGTAATTACGCAATCTCCTGGCTACCAGCAACCAGTTAAGGTAAGTACCAATCGCCAGCCCTATTGCAGTCCAAATGGCATCACTCATCCCAAACCAGTAAGCAACACCCGGAAGCCCCATTAACAACCAGCCGCTCATGTCGGAAGCTTCAGCGCTCATAGCTGTGACCCACGGACCCAGAGATCTTCCTCCAATAAAATAGTGCTCGCTGCTTTGATTGGAGCGCCTGTAGAAATAGAAACCGATACCTATCACCAAGGCCAGATAAGCAAGCATGGCAATAAGTATCTGTATTGAATCACCGCTCATGCCTTTTCTTGTTCTCCTTTACAATTAGTGTGTTATGTCAAAGGAACACAGTTGCCCAGTTCCTGTAAGAGAATTAATTGCCCTGCTGGCGGCACCAAGATGACAACAGAGTCGCAAGTCTTCTCCATGTTTACTCGTTAAGACTTTGTTATTAAAGATTGCTCATATAATATGAGAACTTGTCTATTAACCTGATAAGATACTCTTAATGAGTAAGCCTGGTCAAGACCATACAATTATTATCCCATCCTCGGCTGCCATATCAACAGCCAAAATTATCTTGACTATAACGTAACGTTATACTTTATAATCCCCTGTAATGAAATTACCGATTAGTAAAATGGCACATCTTGCTGGTATCAGTGTACGCACCCTGCACTACTATGACGAAATCGGCCTGCTTAAACCTGCTTCTGTCACACCTGCAGGATACCGGTTATATAGCGAAGAGGAAGCCATGACACTGCAGCAAATAATGTTTTTTCGTGAAATTGGATTTTCCTTAGCGAGCATTAAAGAAATAATAAACCAGCCAGGCTTCGATGGGCTTAAAGCGTTAAGGGATCATCGAGCAGTGCTGTTAGAAAAAATCAGGCGAACCAGCCAGTTGATTGATACAATCGATAAGACAATAAAAAAATGGGAGGGAGAAATAGAAATGGAAATTAGTGAATACTACCAGGGTTTTAACGATAAGGACATAAAAAGATACCGCAGCGAAGCTCGCCGACGCTGGGGTGACCAGGTAGTAGAAGAAAGTGAAAAGCGGGTAATGAACATGGGAAAGAGCAAATTTGAAGCCCTCCAGGAAAAAGGAAACGGAATTTTTCAGTCTATTGCAGACAACATGAGTAAAGGCGCCGAAAGCGAACCAGTCCAGAAACTGGTTTCTGAATGGCGGGAATGGCTAAATGCCTTCCACGATTATTCCGACGAGGCTGCCTTGAACTTGGGGCACATCTACAGTGAAGACGCTGAATTCGCAGCTTTTTTTAATAAATTCCACCCGGATTTACCTGATTTTCTTACTCGTGCAATTGTTTATTATTTTAAAACAGGTGAATAACACAACAATATAAAAAGTTAAAGCAATAATCCAACAAGCCAAAAAATCAGCATACCGGCAATGACTGTAATGCTAAGGGATTTCAACCTGAACGCAATTATAGCGGTCGGTACAGCTGTCAGAAGCTCCGGTTGAAAAAAGTTTATTGTTCCCCCCTCTTCCGGGATCACCAGCAAAGGAAACAATAACGCTGCCAGTATGGCTACCGGTATGAGATCCAGCCACTCAATTAACCATTCTGGCAGTCTTCGCCCGGAAAGTACAACTAGCGGAATCCAGCGTGGAACGTAGGTTACTATACACATTCCCGCCAGCATCAACAAGTATTCAGGCATTATTACTATTTTTCACCTGACGTATTTTGCGCAGAACCACAACCCCGCCAGTTGCAGCCAGCATTGAGGCGGCTATTATATACAGGTTGCCTGGCAGCACCAGTGAGAAGATAACCGCTAAAAATCCGGAAAACAAAGCAGTTACAATATATTTACGCCCCCTTAACTGCATCGCGAGCAAGCCGATGAACATGGCAACCAGGGCATAATCGATTCCAAAAGCACCTTCCGGTATAAACTCACCTGCAAACCCCCCAATGACGGTACTGGCAACCCAGGAAACATTGGAAACGTGGTTAACCGTGAGAGCATTCGCAAAGCTCCAGGTGCCACTGCGAAACTTGATCAGGTTTACTGCAAAAGTCTCATCAGTAATTCCGTAGGCAAAGAGCGAAAGCAGCTTTTTCCTCACCCTGCCCAAATATAAAGAAAGTGATGAACTCATTAAGAAATGACGAAGGTTAACCGCAAGGGTGGTAATAATTATTGAAGCTGGCCCGGCACCAGCTGAAAGCATTGAAATTGCAATGAACTGGGCACTACCGGCAAAAAGCAATATCGACATCAGGCCAATCTGCCAGGGGTCTAGTCCTGCATTGCGTGCAATAACCCCAAAAGCCAATCCCAGGGGAATATAACCGAGAAACACCGGCCAAGCGGCTGCAGCCCCCTGGTATATTTTCTGCTTTATAGTGTTCTCTTTCTTTTGCTGTGAATTTGTCATGATCGGGGCAATTAGCTCAATTGTGGAATGATAAAAGTAGATGAATGGGCTAAAAAGCTAACTGTTGATGGGAATCCCCCTGGCCTTGAGATACCTTTTTACCTCACCAACTCCAAGCTCCCCGAAATGAAAAACCGAAGCTGCCAATACAGCGGAGGCTTTCCCCGTTACGACCGCCTCGTACATATGTTCCAAGGTTCCAGCGCCGCCCGAAGCAATCACCGGAATTTTGACCGCCTCCGCCACCGCCAAGGTCATTTCAATATCATAACCACCTTTGGTTCCGTCAGCATCCTTGCTGGTAAGCAGTATCTCTCCAGCTCCCAGTGATTCAACCTTGCGAGCCCATTCTACAATATCCATGCCAACAGCATCTTCGCCACTTTTTACCACCACTTCAAGCCTGGGCATTTTGCTGCCAGGAGGATTTTTCCTCCCATCAATGGCAACCACCAGACTGGATGAGCCAAAACGAAGGGCTGCTTCTTCTATCAGCGAGGGATTTTTTACCGCTGCTGTATTGATTGAGACTTTATCGGCCCCGATTGATTTCAAGGCTTCCATATCTTCAATAGAACAAATGCCTCCACCTACCGCAAAGGGAACATCAACCACGTTACGTACTTTTTTAACCCATTCAAGGCGAGTTTTACGGTTTTCCAGGGTGGCAAATATATCCAGAAAAACCAGTTCGTCAGCTCCTTCCCGGCAATAGGCTTGGGCAGCTTCCACTGGATCCCTTGCATCCTGAAGGTTAATAAAATTAATCCCTTTTACCACTCTTCCATTTTTTATATCCAGGCACGGGATTACTCTAATACTTTTCACTTTTCTCTCCTGGTTTTTCTAGACATGATTATTTTATATTAACGACCACTACTTTAAAAACCCGCCCGGATAATCCTGACAGTTCCCATCTTTCCCGATTAACTTCGGGGTTCTGTGTGAGGATTAGAGATTTCACATCAGGGCTTTTATTAGCTCTCCCTGGGATTACCTATATCAGCTTACCACTTATTATATATAAAAATTGTGCTGCCTGGAATTTTACCCCAAAGCAATCCAGTCAATCGGCCAGATTTACTTCAATACTCGCTCTTTCCAAGCCTGAGGAAGAAAGCAGGTTAAATGGCTTAAAACCGGTAGTAGCGGCTAAAAACCGGTCAGGCGCGACTTCAATCCTGGTGTTGTAGAAAGTGCTCACCTGATTATAATAGTCACGAGACAGTGCCAAGCGCTGTTCGGTTTCAGTCAAAAGATGCTGCAAATTGGCAAACTGACCGTCTGCTTTAAGAGATAGATAGTTTTCTATCACTGCCATGAGAACCGGAAGCGCTCCCTTTATATCATGTTCGGTAGTGCCCTGTAACACCTCAAGCTGTGCCCTCAGCTCGGTAGCTGCTTGATGCAAGCCAGATTCATATCGTCGATAAGCTTCTACTATCTGCACAATTCGCGGAACTAAATCATAACGCCGTTTTAATTCGACTTCTATCTGGGACTGCGCTTGCCTCACACGCTGGCGTAAACGTACCAGACCATTAAAGGTATTCCATACCCAACCAATAAACAAAGCCCCCAAGTAAAAACCAATAAACACTCCCTGAACTTTCGATATCGGGAGGCCGTCAATCAATTGCTTGCGGCGATAAATATAAAAAGCCCCGACCAGGCACCCTATCCCTGAAAGGATGCCAACAATCAATATAATGATTAAGTAATGATTGTGAACCAGCATATTTTATGTTAACCTCATCTCAAAATGTTAACACTATACAAAAATAGGCTCAAATCGTCTATCAGGCGGAACCTCCTTCAATAAGTCAACCGAAGTTTCTATCGTTTATCAGTATCGCACGCAAACGTTAACCTGATGGGCAATGTGCCTGTAGTCAGTGCAACCATGAGTAATTTTTCTTATATTTCACTGTTTTTAATATTGTTGACAAAGCTATTAAAATAAAGCTATATTGTTTGCTAACCTAATCTCGGAAAACGGGCTTTGCCCTTTTATAATTATTTTTAGGAGGTTTTTATGGCGAAGAAGGCTCTCATTCTTTCTGTGCTCTTCTTGGCCACCGTACCTCTCGGCTGGTACCTCTCAGACAGCTTGGGTATCATCTTTTTTGACGATGCCTGGTGGCTCCTGCTGGCGGCAACAGTCCTTGGTGCGGTGCTCGGTATCTACAGCGGTTTAACCCGCCCCAGAGAGCAAATAAGCGGCGAAAAGATAGAACGCCACGGTGCCCGCGGTTTCCTCTCCCATTGGGGGACTTCAGTGGGTATATTTGTATGTCTGGGTACCGGTATCTACATGGGATTCCTTATAATTGACCCATTCATGGAAACCATTGCAGACACCGCCCTGCCACTCAACCTGCATTTTACTGGAGTGGCTTTACTGCTTTTCGCAGGATTCTTCTTTGCAATGGACTATCTGGTAATGCGCGACTGGGATCGGCTGATTCCCAACGTAAAAGACATTTTTCATGGTATGCTGGGCAAGTATTTCCTGCGCCGCAAATGGCACGCAGAAACCAAATACCTCTCCAGCCAAAAGGTTGCAGCTCTCGGTATGGGCGCTATCGGTGCGGTAATACTGCTTACCGGTGCGTTTAAAGTGGCATCCCGCATCTGGGATCTTTCTGCTGATATCTGGGGCTGGATGACCTTGTTCCATGATATTTTTACCGCCCTGTTCATTTTCATGCTTGCAATACACATAATCCTGGTACTCGTACTAAAAAGCCACTGGCCGACTCTCACTTCATGGATTACCGGAAGCGTTGGCAGGGATTATGTCGAAGAGCATCACCCAGTCTGGTACCGGGAAATAACAAGCGGTAAACAACGCGCTTACAAACTGTTTGGATATGAGGAGGATAGAAGTGAAAAATAATAAAATAACCCTGGTTTTGCTTTTCGCTCTTGTCCTTCTATTGGTTCCGGCTCTTGCTGCCTGTGGATACGAGTCTTCAAGTGCAGACGGTGTACGCCATATCCCGCATGATGTAGATATTAAATTTGAAAACTGTTTCGCCTGCCACACAGGCGGACCTGTTCCTGCAGGCGGAGAATTACTCGGAGAAGTACACAAATCCTATCCCTTGATAATGTGCTCTTCCCCAGCCTGCCATCCTGGCGCACCGGTAGAGCCAACAACTACCAACCCGACTACTGAACCGACTACTGAACCAACTACTGAACCAACTACTGAACCAACTACTGAACCAACTACTGAACCGACTACTGAACCGACTACTGAACCGACTACTGAACCAACTACTGAACCGACTACCGAACCGGCCGGTGAGCCGACACCCGAGAATGCCCCTGCTATCTCCAGCCATGCAACCGGTACTGGCTATGACGGTCTGTGCGGTATCTGCCATATGCTTGGCGGGACCGATCCAATGCCAGATGATGGCTACCACGAAAACTTCGATGTTGCAGATTGTTACGATTGCCATAAAGCCGGATAACAAAACAACCCTTTAACACAGTTCAGATAACCGCCGTTGTTAAAAAACAACGGCGGTTTTATTCTTGCCGGTTCGCAAATTGATCATTTTTATGCTATAATCCCGCTGAAGGTACATAGCTTTGAAAAATAAAAAGTTTCTTATAGGCGGGGTAATAATTGGCCTGGCTATAATACTATTAGCCTATATGGGGTTTCAGGGCGGTAACAGCTATTATTTTACGGTCGCTGAAGCTATCGAGCAACGGGATTCTGTAGGACAAAAACAGGTAAGAATACAGGGCGAAGTAGCTACCGGGTTTGAGAGTACCGGCGCGGGCCAAAACCTCTTTTTTACTCTCCTTCATATTGACGATGACGAAACAACCCAACCGGGATCTGCCAGTATAGATATTTATTATACCGGTGTTATTCCAAATAACTTTGAAGCTGGGCGCCACGTAGTAGTTGAAGGCCACTTTGCCGATGACGGAAGTTTTACCGCCGCCAAGATTATTACAGCCTGTGCCTCTAAATATGAATCGGCTTAAATAATAATAGGCAGGAGTAATGGCAGAATTAGGCTATATTTCGTTAGTGCTTGCTCTCGTGGCAGCTATTTTTGCCCTGGTTGGCTTCATTTACGGAGGTCGGGAGAAAGATTCCTGGCTCAATCGTAACGCTCGAAAATCTGCTATTGGCGTTTTTATCCTTGTTACAGTAGCCGTAATAATTCTGGAAGCTGCTCTCCTTACCCACCAATTTGAATTAAAATACGTGTACCAATACACTAGCACCGATATGTCCCCCATTTATCTTTTCAGTGGACTATGGGCAGGTAATGCCGGCTCGCTTTTATTTTGGACATGGATGCTAACTATATGCGGATATATTCTGGTTATGCGCCAACGCCCCGGAAAGCGCGAGCTGACACCTTACACCATGGCAATTGTAATGTTCACTCAGATATTTTTTATTCTGCTCGTATTGTTTTTCTCCAATCCCTTCGCTCGGCTGGAAGCCAGCACCTTCCCCGTTGTCCCCTCAGAGGGGGTAGGCATGAATCCATTGCTGGAAAATCCGGGCATGCTATTCCATCCACCTACCCTGATTGCCGGATGGGCGGTTTTTACCATCCCCTTCGGTTTCGCCATATCAGCTTTACTGAATAACAAACTGGACAATACCTGGATAAGCCAATCCAGGCGCTGGGTAGTAATAGCCTGGCTATTACTGGGTGTTGGGAATATATTAGGTGCCTGGTGGGCTTACGCCGAGCTATCCTGGGGAGGATACTGGACGTGGGATCCAATTGAAAATGCTGGTCTTGTGCCGTGGCTACTCTCTACTGCTTTTCTGCATTCAATGGTAGTCCAAAAACGCCGGGGTGGCTTCAAGTTTTGGAATATCGGGCTTGCCGCAGCCATATTTATCACTATTATTCTGGGCGCGTTCCTTACTCGCAGTGGCGTACTCCAATCTAAGCATGCATTCCTCCCTTCTGCCATGGATAGCCTGTTTCTGGCACTGCTCATAATATCCATTATTGGCTCTATTGGGCTTATCATTTGGAGACGCAAAGAATTAAAAACCGAAATGGCTATCACCAACCTGGTTTCACGCGAATCTACTTTCTTGCTCTCCAACGTGCTGTTCGCCGGCTCCGCTGTTGTAATCCTGGCTGGAACACTATCACCATTACTCCCCGGATCACCGACTATGGACAGTACTTTTTTCAATCGCGCAGTATTACCGCTTTTTGTCAGCGTTATTCTGCTTATCGGTTTATGTACCGCGCTTGGATGGCGGCGCCCGCAAGCGCGAAAGATCAAAACAACCTATTTTGTATCTGCCTTATTAAGCCTGGTTGTGATCGGTTTACTTGTAATATTCGGGGCTAGAGAATGGTATGCACTAATTCCAGCTTTCGTAGCCCTATTTGCAATCTTTTCCTCAATACTGGTCTGGATTGGGGATTGTCTTTCTCGCCGGCGAGCGCTTTCTGAAAACTTTTTTCATTCTGCAATTAACCTGGTTCGCGCCAACCGCGCTCGCTATGGCGGATACCTGATACATATGTCTATAGCCATCATAGCCATCGGTGTAATCGGTTCTACAGTATACGATACTGAAACCACAGCAGTGCTGGCTCCGGGCGACACTATGACAATTAAAGACTATGAAATTACTTACGAAACACTCTTGGGGAGCGGTGACGGCAGCCGCATGGAGATTTGGGCGGAACTCACCGTCAGCAAAAACGACAAGTTAATCGGCAATATGGAGCCCCTCAAGCTTTTTCACCGTAGTTACGAAGGAGCTATGAGCAAAGTCGCTATCCGTTATTCACTGGTCGAAGATCTCTACATCAGTCTTACCGGATGGGAACCCATTGACGCCGATGACCTTACCAAGGGCTACTGGGCGGGATTCATGGCTAAAGTTAATCCGCTTATCAGCTGGATTTGGGTCGGAGGCTTTATCCTTCTTGCCGGAGGCCTAATCTGCTACTGGCCTAAAGGTAAAAAAGAGCCGATTTCAAACAGTGAAGAATAACACTGGCATACATTTTCCCAAAGGCCAATTTTTATTATGATAAGTTCCATAGAGGTAAAAAACCTCTGCCGTAATTTTGGCAGTTTTAAAGCCCTGCAAGATGTTTCCCTCACTGTGCAACCCGGTGAAACATTAGCTCTGTTTGGCCATAACGGGGCTGGTAAAACTACCCTGTTGAAAATTCTTTCTACTATTATGAAACCCACCAGCGGGGTCGTCCTTTATGGAGGTCGCAATATTAGTGAGGATCCAGAAGGCATCCGCTCAAACCTCGGGATTGTCAGTCACCGCAGTTTTCTGTATCCCAGCCTCACTGCCTATGATAATCTTTCTTTTTATGCCCGACTTTACTCAGTGCCCAATCGCGATATACGCGTCAAGCAACTACTCTCCAGCCTGGGCTTGAAAGCTCGCATGTATGATAAGGTGGGTACTTTTTCTAGAGGTATGCAACAACGGCTTTCAATCGCCCGTTCCTTGCTGCATCAACCGCAAATAGTGCTAATGGACGAACCTGAATCCGGACTGGATAACAGGGCATCGGAAAGCCTTTGGCGGTTATTAAGCGAAGAAAAGCGCACGATTGTTTTTACCCATCATAATCTTGAAAAGGGTTTCGCAGTTGCTAATCGGATTATTATACTTGCACGCGGCAGAGTTTTTTTTGCACCGGATAATAAATGTTCCCTGGCGGAACTGCAGGATGCCTATTTTGCCAGTCTGGAGGCCTTATGAAGGAACTCCGGGACGCTCTGATAATCGCATCCAAAGATGTATTAACTGAGATTCGCACGAGAGAAGTGCTATCCTCTGTGGTGGTTTTTGCCATACTCGTGATTATCATTTTTAATTTTGCTTTCGGCAGCAGCGAACAAGCAGCAGAAATCGTAGCTCCCGGAATTCTTTGGGCAACTTTCGCCTTTGCTGGAGTGCTCAGCCTCAACCGCTCCTTTATTATGGAAAAGGAGGAAGATTGCATTGAGGGGCTGATGGTAGCCCCATTGAGCCGGGAAGCAATATATCTGGGAAAGTTTTTCGGAAACACTTTTTTTATTATTTTAATTCAGCTTATTGTTATTCCAATATTCAGCCTTCTGTTTAATATCAGCTTCTTTAAACTGGAACTGCTGGTGGTAACACTCCTGGCTACTTTGGGGTTCGCAGCTGTTGGTACTTTATTTGCTGCCATGGCAGTGAATACTCGTGCTCGTGAACTAGTGCTGCCAATTCTATTTTTCCCGGTAATTACCCCGGTAATTATAGCGGCTGTCAATTCTTCAGCCCAGGTGCTGGAAGGGCAAACCTTCAGCTCTATTTCCCAGTGGCTTGGAATAATAGGAGCTTTCGACGTTATTTTTCTTGTTGCAAGCTATTTGGTATTTAGTTTTATAATTGAGGAATAACAGATAAATTATCCCGGAGGAATTTATGAAACGCAAGATCCTGTTTTTTACTGCATCAGGCCTGATTATGGCTTCGTTTTACATGGTGTTTATGTATGTCCCCACAGAAGTTGACATGGGGATTGTGCAACGGATTTTCTACTATCATGTCCCTGTAGCATGGATAGCTTTTTTGGCTTTCTTTGTAACATGTATCGGCTCTATAGTATATCTTGTCAAAAGAGATACAAAATGGGATAACATTGCTAGTGCGTCTGCCGAGATTGGGCTTGTCTTTATCACCCTGGTTCTGGTTACCGGCCCAATATGGGCAAAACCAGCCTGGGGAGTGTGGTGGGTATGGGAGCCCAGGCTGACTACTTCGCTGATATTATGGTTTATTTACATTGCTTATTTTATTATCCGAGGCTATGTTGCCGGTGCAGAAAGAAAAGCCCGCTTCGGAGCCGTTGTGGGCATCATAGGTTTTCTGAACGTCCCACTTGTTTTCCTTTCGGTAACCCTCTGGCGTACCCAGCACCCACCGCTGACCATTTTTTCCGGCGGACTTGAGCCACCCATGCTAGCAACACTATTGGTATGCATTTTTGCATTTAATTTCCTGTTTTTCTACCTGCTTGCCGAGAGAACCATGATGAAAGACGACGAAAATACTTTATATCAACTCAAAGAACAACTAACACGGAGGAACGCATAATGGAAAACGCAGGCTACATGCTCGCTGCCTTTATTTTAATCTGGGCTGCCCTTCTGGCATACATCTTTGTCTTAGCAAGAAAACAAGCAAAAATGCGCAGGGATATTGAGCTTGTCCAGGAACAACTGGATGAAGCCTCTCAAAAATAAAAATAGCGACTGCTGCGTTTAAATATCAAGCCGGCCACAAGTCCGGTTAATAAACCGCCCAAGTGTGCCTGCCAGGCAACTCCCGACATAAAAGACAGTATTATAAATCCACCGATAACCGCTATCCATAATGGCATTGGCACCGGAAGGGGGAAGATAATCACTCTTGAATTGGGAACCAGTATAGCAAGTGCACCACCTAAAGCAAATACCGCGCCAGAGGCGCCAATTGCTAATGAATAAGGTGATAGAAGTACAAAAAATGCACCTCCCAGTATACCCCCTGCCAGATAAAGAATAATAAATTTCCGCACTCCAACCAACCTGAGCACATAATTACCAAAGAAATATAGAGTAAACATATTGGCAAATAGGTGAAACAGGTCATAATGGGTAAAAACACTGGTAATCAAACCCCACGGTCTTTCAATAAAAAGCGGCCTGCCCCATAAACCAAGGTACCCTATCAGGTCAGGAAACAGCCGTACGGTAAAAAATACTATTACATTAATTGCTACTATTACAATTATCGGATTCAGATTACGCAAAACGGTATTACGCATATTAACTATGTGCCCCTTAACATTAACAAAGTAATAGACTTTAACAGTTTAAGCCCGAAGCTGGCAAATTGCATAAGCCCAACCTTACTGAATTACACGCGGGCGGCATAACAACCAAATAAATCCCTATGTAATTAGCAGGTGGCGATATCGCCACCTGCTAATTACATTTATACGATACTGCCGGGTATATTGGTATTACCTATTTCTTTTTCCCTTCAATCGCCTGGGTAGTTTTTACTTTGATTTGTCTGGGCTTGGCTTCCTCCGCTTTAGGCAACGTTAAAGTAAGTATTCCATTTTCAAATACTGCCTCGGCTTGATCAGCATTAACAACTGCAGGCAAATTGACAGAGCGGCTGAATGAGCCGTACTTGAGCTCTCTCCGATAGTAATTGGTTTCTTTTTCTTCTTTTTCTTCCTTATGTTCGCCCTTTACAGTTAACACACCCTCGGCAATTGATACATCGACATCATTTGGCATCACGCCAGGCAGCTCGGCTTTTATCACTATATCGGAATCAGTCTCTTTCATTTCTATGGCAACATCTGGCACCGAAAGAGATCCGAAACTGGCTGGACGCACAAAGGAATCCTCGAATAGCCTGTCCATAGCTTGCCTGAGCGTCATCATATCGCGAAATGGCTCCCATCTAATTATATCTGCCATATTTCCACCTCCTCTTGCTATTTCCCGGCAGTATATCCATTTAAGCAGTTTTTACTTTGATTTGCCTGGGCTTGGCTTCCTCCGCTTTAGGAACGGTAACTGTTAGTACTCCGTTATCCTGACTTGCTTCGATACGATTCGCATCTACAGGTACTGGGAAGCTTACAGAGCGGTTCATTTCTCCGTAACCCAACTCAGTAATGTACCATCGGCAGTTACCGGCATCCTCGCCTTCCAACCGGGAAGGAATACGCGCTTTGATATTGATAGCATTGCCATCTATGCTAATGTCAACATTATCGGACTTTACACCCGGCAAATATGCCTGTAAATAATAAACATCATCTTTTTCATATAGATTGACGGCCATGGTCCGAACCGTTCTGTCCTCATCAGTAGCCTGCGGTGATCGAATAAAGCTCTGTTCGAAAAGTCGATCCATGGCATCCCTCAAGGATATCGGATTTGCAAAAGTAGTTCTTATCGTTGTCATTTTTTCCTCCTATTGTTTCTTCTTCAATATTTCACAAATACCAGCCATATTGATACCTTTTTCTTTGAGATGTTTAACCTGGAATATTATTTCCAGATCCTGTTGAGTGTACAACCTGTGCCCTCCTTGACTCCGACAGGGAGAAAGCAGCCCAGTTTTCTCGAGTCTTCTCAAATAATGGGCTGGCAGGCCGGTTATTTTCGTCAGTATACTTATTGTATACCTGCCCTCCATTGCCAGTATTACCACCCTAAATATAATATTTTATAAGATCTTCTTACACCTTCTATTATATTTATTTTTATTATTTTAGTCAATTCTTCTTATTCTCTTATATCTTATATATTGACACTCTCCATATCAACTATTATAATAATTGCACGCTGAAAAAACGTCAAGAGGAAGTAAATATGCAACGAAAAACAGGGGTTTATGTCATGCAGGTTGCAGCAATGCTAACCGGGCTTCATCCACAAACTTTACGCAAGTATGAAAGGGTAGGTCTGGTGAGCCCAATTCGTATCAATACCCTACGCTTGTATAGCGAAGAGGATATTGCTCAATGCCGCGTGATACGACGCCTGGTGGACGAAATGGGACTAAATCTTGCCGGAGTAGAGCTTGCTCTCAATATAAGTGAAAGACTCCTTGAGCTAAGAAACAATCTCCTTGAAGAAGGCTCAGCTAACCAGAAGGGGAATTTGGCGTTAATAAAAGAAATGCTTCAAATGCTCGGAGAAGATTAGAGTCATATTAAAGGAGGTAGCTGACGATGTGGAAAATGAAATCATGCCCAAAATGCAATGGGGACCTGTATCTGGATTACGATGAGGACGGGATGTTCAACCATTGCCTTCAATGCGGATATACAGGCAATATAGATCCCGGCTGCCTTATTACCGAAAAACCCGATGCAGATAAACAGCCTGCACTGGCATCCAACTAATATATTTTCCTGCTGTAAGGAGTGAAAATGGATATAAATCAGTTTACTGAAAAAGCAAGGGAAGCATTATTACAATCATTTGAACTGGCTAAACAGCACGATAATACGCAAGTTGAACCAGAACACCTTATGCTGGCAATTATCAACCAGAAAGATGGTATAGCCGGACAGGTTTTGTCACGGCTGGGGATCCCCCCACGCCATCTTGAAGTTGATGTGCAGGCAAAAATTGAAGCCAAACCCCGCGCTGGAGCTGCCGCCGAAGCCTACCCCTCTGGTGATTTCAACAAGGTTCTGGAAGCCGCAGCTAAAGAGATGGCACATTTTAAAGATGAGTTTATAAGTATTGAGCATCTGTTCCTTGCTTTGTTGGAAGTTGATAGCCCGGTGAGCAATACTCTCAAGGAGATGGGCGTAAAACGAGACAATGTTTACAAAATACTGGGCGAAATAAGGGGTAGCCACAGAGTTACTGACCAGAATCCTGAAGAAAAGTATCAAGCACTGGAAAAATACGGACGCGATCTGACCCAATTGGCTTCGTCCGGCAAGCTTGATCCGGTTATCGGCCGGGACGATGAAATTCGTCGTGTGATCCAGGTGTTAAGCCGGCGTACTAAGAACAACCCGGTGCTGATCGGTGAACCTGGAGTTGGCAAGACAGCAATCGCGGAAGGCCTTGCCCAGAGAATTTTCAAGGGAGATGTACCCACCGGCCTGAAGGACAAACGTATCGTAGCCCTTGACCTTGGCGCCCTTATTGCCGGAGCTAAATATCGTGGTGAATTTGAAGAACGGCTAAAAGCCGTTCTAAAAGAAGTACAGGACAGTGAAGGGCGAGTAATTCTTTTCATAGACGAACTCCACACCGTAATCGGAGCTGGAGCTGCTGAGGGAGCTATGGACGCTTCCAATATGCTAAAACCAATGCTTGCCAGGGGTGAACTACATGCAATCGGAGCTACAACCCTGAATGAGTATCGGAAATATATTGAAAAAGATGCCGCCCTGGAACGCCGTTTTCAGCCGGTATTCGTTGGAGAACCAGGCATAGATGATACTATCTCCATCCTGCGAGGATTAAAAGAACGCTACGAAGTACACCATGGGGTAAGAATACAGGACAGCGCTCTGGTAGCAGCGGCAGTATTATCCAATCGTTATATAACCGATCGCTTTTTACCAGATAAGGCAATCGACCTTATAGACGAAGCCGCCGCAAAGCTGAGAACCGAGATCGACTCTGTACCTGCTGAAATAGACGAAGTCGATAGAAAGCTCAGGCAGCTTGAAATCGAAAGAGAAGCTCTTAAAAAAGAAAAGGACGAGGCATCGAAAGAGCGGTTAAACAATCTCGAATACGAACTTGCCAGCCACAAGGAAGAAGCCGACAGATTGAAAGCTATCTGGCAAAAAGAAAAGGAAAAGATTAAAAGCCTGGGATCTCTTAAAGAGCGCATTGAACAAATTAAGGTAGAAATAGACAGGGCAGAGAGGCAGGCTGATTATGAGCAGGCAGCCCGATTAAAATATGGGGAGCTGACAGAACTAGAAAAACAACTCCAGGAAAAAGAAAATGCACTTTCTGCAAATCAGGGCGGTCGTCTGCTTAAAGAAGAAGTTGATGAAACAGACATTGCCGAAGTAGTCAGCCGCTGGACAGGCATCCCGGTATCCAACTTGATGGAAGGCGATTTGGAGAAACTGCGCAATATGGAACAACGCCTGCATCAGCGGGTAGTCTCCCAAGATAAGGCAGTTGTAGCCGTATCCAATGCTGTGCGAAGGGCAAGAGCCGGCCTGCAAGATCCCAATCGTCCGCTGGGAAGCTTTATTTTTCTCGGGCCAACCGGCGTCGGCAAAACCGAACTAGCCAAGGCACTTGCCGCTTTTCTTTTTGACGATGAAAGAGCAATAATCAGATTAGACATGAGTGAATACATGGAAGAACACACTGTAGCAAGGCTTATCGGTGCCCCTCCAGGCTATGTAGGCTACGATGAAGGAGGACAACTTACCGAAGCAATTCATCGCCGGCCTTACTCAGTTATACTCCTGGACGAAATCGAAAAAGCCCATCCTAAAATATTCAATGTACTTCTTCAAGTTCTTGATGATGGCCGCCTGACTGATGGGAAAGGACGCACTGTTGACTTTAAGAATACTGTGCTGATAATGACATCAAATATTGGAAGTCAATCAATTGCAGAGCTTGAACCAGGCCGGGAAGCGGATTTGGAAGAAGCGATTTCCGAAAACCTGAAACATTATTTCAGGCCTGAATTTTTAAACCGCGTAGATGAAATTATCATATTCAGCCAGCTATCCCGTGAAGATATAAAACATATTGTAACCCTGCAACTCGATATCCTTAAAAAACGACTGGAGGATAAAAACATCGATTTGGAGTTAACCGAAGCTGCCGCCGACCAATTAGCACTCGAGGGCTACGACCCGGTATATGGCGCGCGACCCTTAAAACGCGTTCTCCAGACCCGCATACTCGATCTGATGGCACTGAAGATCCTTGATGGTGAATTTAAACCAAATGATACTATTGTAGTCGACAGTGCAGCGGGTGAATATTTCTTTACCAAAAAATATAAGTAATAAACCTGAATGGTATAATGCAAAAACGCCCCTATTCAAAGGGGCGTTTCTTTTTTAACAAAAAAGCCTGAGATTTGTAAGTCCTTCTGGCAATGGCATATTTTCCACAAGGGATTGCCCCCTCAGTATCGTCTGCGCTAAGGCGTTTCACTTCCGTGTTCGGGATGGGAACGGGTGGTGCCACCTCGCTCTAATCACCAGAAAGGTTCAAATCTCAGGCTTCTTCACTATTTTGAGGAAGTCTGATTATTCAATTGAATATAAGTTTTTTATCCAGCTAATGCCAGCCCTGAAACAGGTCAAGCCCTCGACCATTAGTACCACTCAGCTGAACACGTTACCGTGCTTACACCTGTGGCCTATCAAGCAAGTAGTCTTCTTGCGGTCTTACTCCTTCCCGAAAGAAGGATGAGAGATCTAATCTTGGAGCCGGCTTCGCACTTAGATGCTTTCAGTGCTTATCCGAACCAGACTTGGCTACTCAGCAATGCCCTTGGCAGAACAACTGATACACCATTGGTCTGTCCTTCCCGATCCTCTCGTACTAGGGAAAGACCTCCTCAAATCTCTGAACGCCCACCACGGATAGAGACCGACCTGTCTCACGACGGTCTGAACCCAGCTCGCGTGCCGCTTTAACCGGCGAACAGCCGGACCCTTGGGACCTTCTCCAGCCCCAGGATGCGACGAGCCGACATCGAGGTGCCAAACCTTGCCGTCGATGTGAACTCTTGGGCAAGATAAGCCTGTTATCCCCGGGGTAGCTTTTATCCGTTAAGCCACGGCCCTTCCACAC
>JAQUNW010000019.1 GCA_028717385.1 Dehalococcoidales bacterium
TTTGCATCTGGGCGGCAGATTCTACCTGGAAAATGCCAATGGTATCTCCCCGGCAGAGCATATCGTAAACTGCTGGGTCATCAAAATCTATACGGGAAAGGTCTACCCTCCGGCCAAAGCGTTTTTTAACCATCTCTCCTGCGGCCTGAAGCTGGGAAAGCGCTCCGAGTGCCAGAAAATCTATTTTTACGAACCCGGCATCATCTATGGAATCCTTGTCCCACTGGCATATATAGCGTCCATCCGTGGCTGCAGGACACACTGGTACCATATCGGTAATCGGCGTTGAGGAAATTATCATTCCGCCGGGGTGTTGGCCCATGTAACGTGGGAACCCGTCCAGCTGGCTGGCAAGTTCTATCAATTCGCGCCACAGAGGGTCGTCTATCTTGCCCCGGAAGTAAGGAGATTTTTGCATTTCCCGGGACAGATTTTGGGCAGAGCCATAGTCAGCATGTTTACATAACCTGTCAATTTCTACTGGTGGCATACCGAGCGCCTTTCCCAGGTCACGCACGGCTCCTCTTATTTTGTAGGTAACAATGGTGGCGGTTAATGCGGCGTGCCGGAATCCCCATTTCTGATGGGTTTTGATTATCAGGCTTTCGCGAATGGAGCGGGGAAAATCCAGGTCTATATCCGGCACGTTGGTCATGATGTCCTGAGGCATAAAACGTTCCAGCCCAAGGTTGTATTTGAGCGGGTCTATATGCGAAAGGCCGATCAGGTAACCTGCCAGCAATGCCACTGAAGAACCGCGCCCGCGCCCGGGAGGATTTTCTTCTATTGGTTCATCTGCTTTCGCAAGCCCCTGTTCAACCATAGCTTCATGCCCCAGCTTGATGACCTCGTGGTAGAGCAAAAGGAAGCCTGCCAGATTGTATTTACAGATAAGAGCAAGTTCTTCCTCCAGCCTCTTTTCTACCCCGGGTGTGACGCTTCCGTAGCGGCGCACGGCAGCTTCCAGGCAGAGGTGCTCCAGGTATTTTTCGGCAGTAAAGCCGGCAGGTGCCGGGTAGCTGGGGAAGGTGTAGCTGAGTTCGCGGGAAAGATCGAACGAGCACAGGGAAGCTATTTTACCAATGTTTAAGATGGCCTCCGGGTAATCTTTGAAAAGAGCTTCAAGCTCTGCCACATCTCTCAGGTAGAATTCGGAGTTGGCGTGCCGCTCGCGGTGGGTTTCTTCAAGGCTGGAGTTGTGAGCGATGGCTGTCAGGCAGTCCTGGAGGCGATGGCGGGCGCGAATATGGTAGTGTGCGTTTCCGGTGGCAACCATTTGAGCGCCGGTTTCAGCCGCAAGTGTTGCCAGCATTTTATTTCTTTGCAAGTCTCCAAAAACAAGATTGTTCTGCAGTTCTATAAAATAGTTATCACGCCCGAACCATTCCAGATATTTGCAGATCAAAGAACGCCCGGCTTCCCGGTTTCCGGATGTGGCAAGGCCGGCCAGTTCGCCTTTGGGGCAGCCGGAAAGGGCTATCAACCCTTCGGCATGCTCTGCAAGAAAGCCCGGGTCAAGCTCCGGGTTTTTTCTCCTGCCGTCTGCGTGTGCCAGGGTTATCAGGCGGCACAGGTTTCTGTAGCCGGTGGCGTTTTTTACCAGCAGGGTCAGATGGTAGCCGCCTTTAAGCGTCATTTCTGCACCGGTTATTATCTTGATGCCCAGGGTGGCGCCCAGCCGGGAAAAACACATGGCTCCACATAAGTTATCATGGTCGGTTAGAGCAAGGGCTTTATACCCGAGCTCCTTTGCCCGAACTGCCAGTTCTTCCAGTGAAGAGGCGCCGTCATGAAACGAGTAGTAGCTGTGGCAGTGGAGTTCAGTGTAATCCATACTGGTTTAATACTGCTGACGGTACCAGCAGTTATCCTCGCTATCCTTGTAAATTACCAGACGACGTCCGCTGGTAAGAACCACCGCAAAATAAATACGCGAAATTATCTGGTTGCGCCACCATTCATCATCTATGCGCCAATGGTCCTTGATAGCCTCTACCAATTCCCTGCCTACTTTTCCGGGTAAGCCTTCCTTGCTTTCGGTTACTTTTATTGGTTCTGGGCAATTTACATATTTAAGGGTGCCAACACGTGGCGTCTTTCCGGGATGCGGGACCATGGCTCAGCCTCCTTGAATTTAAATAGCTGTGGACCGCCCAATTTAAGTTCAAGCTGGGAAATTTCTCCTAACAGGTGATCGGTGGATTTTACCTCCGGCAAAAGGCTTTTCTGGCGGGAAAGCGGGCAAGAGATGCCGGTTATTCTGATGCCTAATTGTTCAGCAGGACCGGGTTGCGGCCAGGTTTCCATCACATGCTCAAGGCGTTTCAGGGCGGTCTTAATTTCCATGGCTGGGGACTTGAAAAAGATGCTTTTTCTCCGGCTTTCTCCACTTATAGTGCGAATTGTTATATCCATTCGGCTGATTCCCATACCTCGAGTTGTGAGTGCAGTAAACATACGTGCTAGCAGGCATTCAAAGCCGGCTAGCAGGACTTCGACAAGTGAGGTGGCTGATTCCAGCTCAAGGCTTTCGGTTATGATTTCCCGCGGGAGGCGGGGAACCAGAGGAGAATCGTCGATGCCGTTTGCCAAGCGGTGGATGGTTTTACCTTCTGGCCCAAACTGGGCTTCCAACGCACCTGCCGGAAGGGTAGCAACCTGGCCAAGGGTTTTTAGCCCAAAACTGACAAGCTTTCCCCGGATTTTTGCAGATACCGGCAATTGACAAACGGGAATTTTTGCCAGTGAATGGGTCAGGTTTCCAATTAAATTGGTAAATTCTCCAGGACGGCTGTGTGTAGCTGCCAGGTAGGCCGGGAATTTGCCTTCGGCCTGACCCATTCTGACCTCAAATTCTGTAGAAACGGCTTTTCTTACTGCGTGGGCCAGATCTCCCTTCTCCGGATAGAGAAGTTCAAGGCCGCTGGTACCCATGTAGACTATGCCTTCTGCGCCGTTTTCAACTAATGGGCTCACCTGCTGAAGGCAGTCCAGGATTTGTTCAAACATATCGCGGTAATGGGGCAGATCGGCGCTGATGGTTTCTGCTTCTCCGTATAGAGCGATTGCTCTTTCAAGCGGCATCCCCGGCGCAAGACCTTCCAGACCAGGAGAGTAATCAATCAGAGTGCGCTTGGACGAATTGGAGTTAAACACTAACGCTGGGCGCTTATTTATGGCTGGTTTTCTTATAAGCTCGCACGTGAACGGGAAATGCGGCAGAAGTATACAGAATATTTTCATGGTATGCTCCAGGATTGTAAAGGGATAAAAAGTAGAACATATATATTATAGAACAAATGTTCAGTTTGTCAAGGCGTGTTTGTGTTATTTTGTGTCGTCCTGGATGAGCACGATAGTGCCAAGAAGGATCTTCCCCGTAATAGTGTGTGTTGTTATATAGGGAGTGTTTACGAAAAGACAGGCTCTAGTCTTAAAAGATTCTTCGCTGTGCTCGAGAGTGACATGTTTTTCGTATAGACGGGCACAACTCGTGTGAGATTCTTCGCTACACTCGGGGTGACAGGAGGGGGATGCTCAGGAATGACATATTTTTATGGGTGCTCAGGGTGACAGGGGTTTATTTACATTAAACATCTTAAGGCTATCCAGCCAAGTGGCGGATTTTACTTCTCTTTCCAGGATATAGCGACAGTAACTTCGAAGAAGCTTTTCCAGTTCAAGGTTGAGCTCTGTTGAAAGCTTCAGGCGCAGGGCAGTGGTAATAGCACAGTCCTGGAAGAGCCGTAGAACTTTAAGGCCGTTTACTGATATTGAGTAGGGTAATGCCTGGCTTGCGGCACAGTGCTCACATAGCACTCCACCAGCACCGGGGCTGAAGATGTTGGTTACCGGTTCAAGCGGCTGGCGGCAGATCGGGCATGCCTTTAGTTGGGGGCGATAGCCTGTATACCCCAGCAATTGAATTTCAAAATAACGCAGGCAAGTATTGCATGCTGCACCCTGGCTTAATTGTTCCAGTGTGCTTACCAGAAGCCTGAAAAGCTTTTGGTTATCGATGCGGTCTGCTTCGGCAGTAAACAGGTTGATCAATTCGGCAAGATAGAGCCCGGCAGATGTTGCCTCCAGGCTGTTTCTCAGGGGAAGAAAGCTGTTAATAGCCTGTGAACCAATGATAGTATCCAGATTGCGACCGCGAGCGAGAGTGATCTGTGAATGAGTAAGCAATTCCAAGTGCCCGCTAAGTTTGCTTTTAGGCTTTCTGACCGCTTTGGCTACTGCTTGCAGTTTACCCAAACCTGGAGTGTAGATGGTGATAATACGGTCAGCCTCCCCCAGACGGGTTTTGCGTATTATTACTGCTTCAGTCTGATATTCACGCGGGGGTGGCATTTAGAAACCTCTCTTGTTTTTGGGTGGTTTGTATAGTGAGTGAACAGCAGGCATAGTGGTGAAGATTTAGAATGAAATATGGCATAAAATTCTTGCTCAGGATATCTGTTTGCCGGGTTCAATCGGGCGGTCGGGGCTGATTAAAACACAGCCGCCGCCTTCCATAATTGCGCCAAGTATTAATACTTCGCTGGTGAAATCAGCAATGAATTTAGGCGGGAAGTTGACTACAGCTACAACGTATTTATCTATCAGCTCTTCGATTTTATAAAAGCGGGTGATCTGGGCACTGGATTTTTTAATACCGATCTCGCCAAGGTCTATCCATAATTTGTAGGAAGGTTTGCGGGCTTTGGGGAATTCCTCGGCTCTGACAATTTTTCCAACTCTGATATCCAGTTTATTGAAATCAGCCATATGTATCAGTTCGCTCATGAGTTTATCCTTCCTTTCAGGAACATCGATGTCAAGCAGCTGGTATTAACCAGATAGTTCTAGTTTAGCACAAACAACCTACTTTGGAGTGCCTCTGAGGGATTTTTGAAGAAAACCGGACGACTGGAATTGCCAGGTTAAAAGTCCTGGCGACCTTCCAGTGCCCGGCATAAAGTTACATCGTCTGCATATTCAAGTTCGGTACCGAAGGGGAGTCCCCGGGCGAGCCGGGTTATCTTTATTCCCATCGGGGCAATAAGACGCTGCAGATAAAGAGCCGTGGTCTCACCTTCTGTAGTGGGATTTGTGGCAATAATTACTTCGGTAACAGTGCCATCTTGCAGGCGTTTTATAAGTTCTTGGACGCGGATATTGGCTGCGCCCATACCTTCAGTAGGAGCGATTGCCCCGTGCAATACGTGATAGACTCCTCGATAAACTCCAACATGTTCCAGTGCGAGAATATCCTGAGGTTGCTCAACAACGCAGATAATGGCAGAATCCCGCGTGGTACTGGAGCAAACCGGGCATTTTTCTCCATCAGCAATATTAAAGCAGGCGGAGCAGAGCCGGGTGTTGGTTTTTATGCGTGTGATGGCATCTGCCAATGCCTCAGCTTCTTCTTTAGAGGCCCTCAGAAGATAATAGGCTAGACGCTGGGCGCTTTTCGGCCCGATTCCGGGTAGTTTGCCCAATTCGGTAATCAGATGAGAAACGGAATCGGTTATAGCTTTAGGATTACGTTCCAAAGCATTCTTCTCTTAACTGGTTAAACCAGGGATATTAATTCCATTGGTAACTTCTCCCAAACGCTCATTTGCCAGTTTTTTGGAATCTTCAAGGGCGCTGGCGATAGTCTTAAGAAGAAGCTTTTCCAACTTATCAGGATGAGATGGATCCAAGGCTTCGGGCTCAATCTTGATGGACAAGATTTGCTGCTGCCCGTTAGCGGTGACTTTAATGAGGTTATCCTTGTCAGAAGCCTCGACTCGGGCTTTGGACAGCTCTTTTTGAATTTTTTCCATCTTGGATTTAAGCTCCATTGCCTGTTTGATCATTGAAAAGTTCATTTTTCCTCCACGTGTGTTATTCTAGCGCCGAGTTTATCCTGGGCGGCGTGTACCAGGTGGTTTTTTTCTGGTTCATGTATCGATTTAATGGATATCGGACGGCCAATATAGCTGGAAATAACCTCGCAGGCTACCTTTTTATTGGCAGCATTTTCCATTTTGTCCCGGTGGATTTTATGCTTGAAGGCAATTACCAATAGGTCTTTATCGAAAGATACCAACCTGAGCGAACTGCGAAGCAGTGCAATAGCAATCGAACGTTTGGTGATATCGGGTGCCTGTTCCAGCATTTGGTTCCAGTTTTTCACCAGTAATTCGAACTCAGAGCAGGCTTCAAGGGCGGAAGGTTCTTCAGTTGTATTCTGGGTTACTGTATTGGTGGATTTGGCGGGTTCTTGTTCTGCTGGTGCAATTTCGGCTAAAAACGATTCTTCGACCTCTTCCGGTTCTGGGTTAGGAGCAGGTTTTGGCTCGGATTTTTGTTCTGAATCTGGTTTGACTGATGCGGCTTTCTTCACTATTGTTCTGGAAGAAGACGACTGGCGAGGCTTGGGGGTAGTTTGGACTGGTACCGGAGTGACCTCTGGTTGTAGTCCAATTGTTGAATCCAGTAGGGCAAGTTCCAATGGTAAAGTGGACTGGTCGTCAAATTTTATTTCTCCAAATAAACGGGCAGCGTTTACCAGTGTTTCAGTTGACGTCTTGATCGCCAGCTTTTTTATTTGATCGGTTTCAGCTGGAGTGAAATCAACCAATTCGGCACAACCGCTTTTTACCAGCAGCAGACCTCTCAAATAAGCGGTTATTTCCCGGTTGAATTGCTTAAGGCTAACACCTTCTGCTTCAGCCTGGCTAATTGTAAGAAGTCCCTCACGAGTATCACGGTTGACTATGCATTCAACTACCCGGCTGGCATAAACGTTTCCGGAGTCTCCCAGTAGTCCTCGGACTTGAAGGTCGGTTATTTCGTTGCCATAGTAAGCCGAAAGCTGTTCCAGGGTGTTCTCAGCATCCCTCAGGGAGCCGGTTGCGCTGCGCGCAATCATTTTTAAGGCTTCCGGTTGAATGGTAAGGCCTTCTTTTTCGCATATCGTTTCCAGTTTTATTGAAATGTCTTTATAGGTTAACCGGCGGAAATCAAAGCGCTGACAGCGGGAATGAATTGTTGGCAGAATCTTGTGTGATTCGGTGGTTGCCAATATGAATATCACCCGGGGTGGTGGCTCTTCGAGGGTTTTAAGTAACGCGTTGGATGCTGCAGTAGAAAGCATGTGAACTTCATCTATGATATAGACCTTGAAGCGACACTCCGCAGGTGAATAGGCGACTTTTTCCTTGAGAGCGCGAATGTCATCAACACCGGTGTTCGATGCGGCATCTATTTCAATAACATCTACTGCTCTTCCTTCTGTAATTGCCTGGCATATCGAACAGGTGTTACAGGGTTCGCTGGCCCCTTCGTTGGTCAGACAGTTAACTGCTTTAGCTAGTATGCGTGATGTACTGGTTTTACCAGTACCTCGAGGGCCGCAAAATAAATAGGCATGGGATACTCGCCCAGTTTTAAGCGCGTTGAGCAATGTACGGGTAACATGCTCCTGCCCAACGACATCATTTAAAGACTGGGGTCTCCACCGACGGTAAAAAACTTCAGAAGTCATAAACTTAACCTATTATACCCCAAGGAGGAGTATAACCCAAAAATCCCGGCAGAAAAAAGCCCCTGCTTTAAGGAATAGCAGGGGCTTTTGTTTATTATTTTAAAATGTCGATTTAATCAAGCAGAGATGGAATATCCCGAGCGGAGTCATCGATGTCCTGAAGTTTGGACTCCACATCTTTTTGGCGTTGCTTGATGAGTGGAATAAGGCCGGTCGATTGATTGTAATAGTGCCGGACCTTTTCAACATCACTGAGTTCAGAGAGTATAAGAGTGATATTGAGCTGCCCGCGTTCTCTGGGGTAGTCGCCATTGCGGATAATGGCATTAGGCGCCATGTCTTTCAGCCAGTCTCCAATTTCCTTGACCAGATCCATGTTGATTTCTTTGGCTGGGCCGGAAATAAGATAGAGTGCCCTTGAAGCATCTTTGGGATTTACATAGGTAGATAATTCACTCACAGCTTCATCCATTGCCTGGATTCCTTTGTTGGTTTCTGAACTTTTTGACCTAAAATTACCTACACTGGCAAATGGATTCTTGAAGCGGGCAATGCGGGATTCGCCATAACCCAATACTGTCCAGCCAAGTAGTGTCTGGATAATATCGCCGGCATCCAGAGTTTTAGCGCCGACAAACTTAGAACGCTTTTCTTCACCGGCGCATAGCAAGTTATAGAAAGGCTCTACTATCATGGAGTTAATTTGAGAAAGATTATTTTTAAGGGAAAAGTCCTTGCGAACATAGCGTTGGTTGTCTACCAAAATAACAGCATCAGCTACCGAATTTGTGGATTTTAGGCACACAGCCGTGTTGTATATAGTGCGCTCTTCGTTCTGCTCCTCATGCTCAAATGGTAAAATGACCATAGCGTATACAGGCTTGTCCGGATAACGTTCTTTAATGTGCTGCGCCATAACCGGCATGGAGCCCGAACCGGTACCACCAGCAGCGCTGGCAATCAAGAGAAAACCATCCGTTTCGTAGAAATTCTTGGTATTTCTCAGAGCGTCTACGACCTTATCGGCATCTTCGCGGGCGATTTCTGCTCCAAGTTCGTTGATTTTGCCGACCCCGTGACCTCCGGTTTTACGCCCTCCAATCAAAATCCGATGCTGGTAGTCAGTTCTGATAGTGGCAAGGCCGCTCAAATCGGCAGCATCGGTATTAACGGCAAAAACACCAGGGGCAACGTCTATACCGCGCTGTACCTTGGCACGCTTGTTCAGGCGGGCAAACTCATCTGCAATACGACTTCCTGCCTGGCCAAATCCAATAATCACTAGTTTCATGCTATTTTTACCCCTCCATTATAAAATCCCGGAGCTCGGCTATTTTAACCTTGCTTATTGTTGGGTGTCAACCGAACTAGCACCCTTTGCTGGCTATAAATGCGGCAAGATCTGCTAGTCGGCAACAATAACCCCACTCGTTATCGTACCAGCTTAATAGTTTAGCCATGTTGGAACCGATCACCATCGTACTCAATCCGTCGACGGTACAACTTGATGGGTTCCCTATGAAATCGCTGCTTACGAGAGGCTCTTCGGTATAACTGAGTATGCCTTGCATTGATTTTTCCGAAGCTTCTTTCAGTACGCGATTTATTTCTTCCGAGGTTACTCCACAAGAAAGTTCAATTACCAGGTCGATTACCGATACGGTAAGCACGGGAACGCGGTACGCCATACCATGGAGTTTCCCCTTGAGCTCCGGCATGACCTGGGTTACTGCTTTAGCGGCACCAGTGGTGGTGGGTATGATATTGGCAGCAGCTGCTCTAGCCCGGCGTAAATCCTTATGTGCCTGATCCTGTATTCGTTGGTCGTTAGTATAGGAATGGATGGTGCTCATAAGCCCTTTTTCAATTCCGAAAGCTTCGTGGATTACTTTAACCATAGGGGCAATACCGTTGGTGGTGCAGGATGCATTAGAAATGATGCGATGCTCCGCGGGATTATATTTATCCTGATTTACCCCCAGCACCATGGTTATATCCTCATTTTTTGCTGGTGCTGAGATGATTACCTTTTTAGCGCCTCCATCAAGGTGGGCAGCAGCTTTGAAACCGTCAGTAAAGAAGCCGGTGGATTCAATTACAATATCCGCGCCCAATTCCGTCCAGTTAATTTTTGCCGGATCACGCTCAGCTGTTACTTTTACCTTTTTACCATCTATGACGATGCCGTCTTCCTCTGCTGTTACACTACCAGGATAGCGGCCATAAGTAGTGTCCCATTTGAACAAGTGTGCGCTGGTGGCGGAATCGGTCAGGTCGTTAACTGCAACAACTTCCAGTTCATCTCCGTGATAACGGTTTATTGCCCTGAGAGCCAGCCTGCCGATACGTCCGAAACCGTTGATACCAATGCTTACCGTCAAATCTATAAACCTCCTTTAATTTTGCCTTTTTCTATTTTACTCCGTTGGAGCATATCAATAAAAGCCTCGATGCGGGTTCTGAGATGCTGGTTTATATTATAGTCATTGCTGCCTTCTAATGTGAGGATGGGCACATTCAACTTTGTCCGGAACACGATATCACTTATCGCGCGGTGGCAGAAGGACTGTACGTAATGTATTACTCCATCGATCCGCCTTGCCTGTATTTGTTTCGCGATATCTGCCAGCCGGCTTGCGGTATTGTAAGGATAGGTATAATTAGAGTACTGTTCGGCAAGGTTGTCACCCAATTCTGGCATGGCAAATTGGCGTTGAACTTCATTATATACCACTCGAGCTTCGTTTTCTTCCACAAAATCGTAAAGCGGCTTGGCAAAAACTGGCGGAACACCTATATAAGCCAGCCGCAGGTAATCCGGCGAATACGGAACTCTATTGGCGCTATTGGCTATAAAAAACTCGAGATCATGGGAATATTTTACATAATCCTGATTGAAGTCGGATGTGGAAACCAACCAGATATGGTTTTCAAATCCGCTGATTAAATTATCCTGCCAAGTCATACGGTCCAATTCTAATGCCAGGCTACGCGGTTTAAGAAGTGCTTGCCGTACTTCTTCGGCATTTTTCATGCTGGTGCCTAATAGATTGCACAGCTTTTCCATTGCTGCCAAAATATAATCAGGATTCGGTGAGGGTGGATAACCAAAAGGGATAGTATTAATTCCTTTAAGTTCCAATACCTCCATCAACATCAATGTATTTGAACAATCACCGCCGGTAACACAAATAACAGTGTCGACCTCATTTTCTAAACAGGCTCCATAAATACCCTTTATCCAGGTGCAGGTATTAAGGGAAAAACCGGCTTTTTCAGCAATATCAACTAGTTTATTAGGATTTGGATGGCTAATAAATAAATTGTTCAAATCAATCGGTTGGCAATCAGCGGCAATCAGGCACTCCAGAGGTATGGTGGTAGTAATTCCTACGCTTTTCATAGTGGCTGATGGAACATTTCTCCTGGCAAAAAACGTGTTTTTTGCCAGATGTTTTTGATTTGTCTGATACGAGATTGGCGATCACTAGCCCAGATAATAAAATAATCCGGAATGCGGCCGGGCTTTGCCGGATTAAAGACTTCCACATGGCGATACCCCTGCCCTTTCAGGTTTTCTGCATAAAGGTTGATCATTTTTAGCCGTGCTTTAAGTGGGGGTATCTGGCCTTCGGCCAGGTCTTTGGCGGTTCCCTGCCATCCATTGGTGCCAAAAAAACGGGTGAGCGAATATCTGCAGTTTGGGCGGCTAATATTTTTAAACAAGGCGTTTTCCAGCGGGAATATAAATAGCATGTCCATGCGATAGCCCTGCCAATTTGTTCCGCCGGTAATAATTTTTTTCATAGTTGACCAGCGTAAACGCGAGTATCCAGATGGATCTATTATGCATAAAATGTCGGAAGAGCGTGGAATTTGATCGAAAATCTGACGCCGGGTAGAGTCATAAAGTATGTTACCGCTAATAACCAGTGCATCTATGCCGGAAAATTCCGCGGGATGATCCGCGCTTGGTACAGCAAATACGTAGCGCCCAAAACCGGGTTTAATTCTTAAAGCCCTGTGGCTTAAATCCTTCACTATTGCTCCTGATTCTTTACATCTATACTCGCCGGGTTTAGCAAAAAGTTCCAGGTAGCAATAACCCTGGGCTGATCCGCCTGAAGCGAAACTCTTCAGGAAGTCCTCCAGGCATTCCAGTTTGTGGCAATATACTTTAGATACCAGACGGGGGTCGGGTTGCTTTATCATCTTCCTCTCCCCTCAGATTATAAAAAGCTCTGATGCCCGGATAAATAGCTTTTGGGCCGAGTTCAGCTTCGATTTTTAAAAGACGATTGTATTTTGCAGTTCTCTCGCTGCGGCAGGGGGCTCCTGTTTTTATCTGGCCTGTTCCCATAGCAACAGCAAGGTCTGCAATAGTGGTATCTTCTGTTTCTCCGCTGCGATGAGAGACTACCGCGGTGAAAGAAGCTTTACGCGCCATTTCGATAGCAGCCAAGGTTTCGCTGACGGTTCCTATCTGGTTAAGCTTAATTAAAATGGAGTTGGAGGCGCGGCTTTTAATACCTTTTCCAAGCCGGTCAATATTGGTTACATAAAGGTCGTCACCCACTAATTGTACGTTATTGCCAGCTTTATTATTGAGCTTTTGCCAGCCTTCCCAGTCATCTTCATCTAGCCCATCTTCAATGCTGATCACGGGGTATTCATTTATCAACTTAACATAATAATCAATTAGTTGACGACTGGCGAGCTTTTTATTCTCTTGGGCGAGCAGGTAAGTATTCTCGGAATAAAACTCGCTGGCGGCAACGTCCAGTGCCACATGGCAGTCCTTACCTGGAAAATAACCGGCTTTTTCTATGGCTTCGATGATAATATCTATGGCAGTAGTGTTGGATGGAAGGGACGGGGCGAATCCGCCCTCGTCACCTACGGTAGTCCCCAATTTGTAATGAGAAAGCACTGCTTTCAGACTGTGATAAACCTCTGCTCCCATTTGCAGGGCACCTGAAAAACTGCCTGCACCGGTTGGCATTACCATGAACTCCTGGAAATCGGTGGAGTTGGCAGCATGCCTTCCACCATTCAGTATATTAAACATGGGTACCGGCAGGCACATGTCTTCGCCGCGATTCAAGTACTTGTATAGTGGTTGAAGGGTGTAATTTGCGGCTGTGTAAGCAGCAGCCAATGAGATTCCGAGTATGGCGTTAGCTCCCAGGTGCGCCTTGTTTGGCGTACCGTCAAGTTCTATCATTCTGGCATCTATTGCTTCCTGGGAGGTGACATTCATGCCCTTTAGAGCCGGGCCTAGAATAAGGTTCACGTTGTGGACTGCCTTGAGGACGCCTTTTCCCCGGTAACGCTTGGGGTCACCGTCTCTCAGTTCAACTGCTTCATATTTGCCGGTGCTGGCACCAGAGGGAACCATTGCTTTTCCGATGACACCTCCGGTAGTTTCTATTTCAACTTCGAGAGTGGGGTTGCCCCTTGAATCCAGAATTTCGCGGGCGTTGATCTTGCTGATTGAGGACATGCTTTATTCTTCTCCTTCAGGTTGGTTGTTTATCATATCCATTGCCAGGGCTACAGCTTCTGCTGCCGATGAAGCTCTTATTATTGCTTTATCTGGCTTTCCTCCTCGGGAAAACTCCCATGTATTGAGGCCGATTACTGGCACGCCGCTCTGCAGTGCGTAGCTGATTTCGGAAAGAGTACCGTAGCTGCCGCCGATTGCAATTACTGCTTGAGCTGATCTGGCTACGATAACATTACGTCCGTAACCCATGCCAGTAACCACTGGGATATCTACAAAACTGTTGGCTGACGAGCGTTTATCCCCGGGAAGTATTCCAACGGTAAGGCCTCCTGCCTGGCGGGCACCCCGGCATGCAGCTTCCATCACTCCTCCCAGTCCACCGCAGATTAGTACTACCCCCTTGCTGGCGATTTCTCTGCCGGTTTCTTCTGCCAGTCTCAAGTCTTCCTCAGAAGCTCTTGAGCCGCCGATGACAGATATGGTCTTTTTACTACTCATATTTTTGTATCTGCTACCAGGTGGATTATATCATCCACCTGTAGGCGGGGCAAAGAACCGGTTATAGTTGTTCATAGCTGCATCGAGCCCTTGTGTCAGCAAAACCTCAATTGCTTCGTTGACTCTGGGCAGAACCGATTGCATGAGTATTGTTTCCTGTGGTGTGAGCTCTCCAAGCACATAATCTATGATATCGTCTTCGCTTGATCCTTTCCCTGGTCTCCCAATACCAATTTTTAAGCGCACAAAATCCCGCGTACCCAGGCAGTTAATAATTGATTCAATACCTCTATGGCCAGCGGATTTGCCTCCCTGACGCAGGCGAATTTGACCTGGATTTAAATCCAGGTCATCGTGAATTACGATGGTGGAACAAGGCTGTGTTCGGTATTTTCTTACCAGTCGATTGACTGCTTCTCCACTCAGGTTCATATAAGTTTTCGGGCGAGCAAGTGTTACCAGTGTTCCGCTGATTTCCCCTGAGCCGATAAGGCTCAATCCTTCTCGAGCGCTAATTTTAATACCATGTTTTGAAGCTAGATAGTCAACAGCCATAAAACCCGCATTGTGACGAGTTTTGGCATAATCTTTGCCCGGATTGCCTAGCCCAATAATTAAGTACATCTTTTTAATGTCATGAGAACTCGGATTTTATACCAGACGGTTTAATACCAACCCTGATGGCAGTTTTGGATGAAAATAAGTTGATTTTCTGGGCATGCGCTCCCCGGCATCGGCAACGGTTATTATTGTTTCCGGCTTAACTGTACGCAGGATTATTGCCAGCTGGTGCTGCCCGCTCCTGACCAGATCTATCACTTCTTCCCGGTTGTGATTGAACGATATGCGGGAGAGGTCTGTCATGTCGTTAAGCCCAAGCAGGCTTTCCAGGATAATGTGGTCAACTATACTCACATCCAACGATTTATATAGCTCGGAATGGAATGCAGGCATCATGCTGTTTAGCTTGTTTTGGTCTTTTACGGCAAGTACGTATACCCGATCTCCCCCAAGCCCAAACAGCACCATGCGGGTTGCGCCAGGTCTTGTCAGTTCGTCGTCTATGCTGTTCCAGGAATTCAGTTTATCCAGATGGAATTCGGTGATATCAAACAGCTCCTCCAACCTTGGGATCAATCCGTTGATATTACCCCATCTCACACCTCGTATGAGGCGGTGAGATGGGAGGATTACAAGTCCTGGGTCCGTGATGGAAACCAGTTCCATCATAAGAAAGTTAAAAGATTCTTCGCCAGTAGTTACTCCAAGCAGAGCTTCCTGTTCTCGCCGGTATTTGAGTGCACTTTCATAACGGTGATGACCGTCCGCTATATAGAGTGGCTTGGATTCAAACATACACGAAAGCGCCCGAACTGCCCTGGGCTCGGTAATTATCCATAGTTCGTGTCGATCGTCATCGTAGCCAGTTGTGGCTACGTGGGGAGCGATATTAGTAAGATTTTCCAGCATTGATCCAACGGTGTTATCGCCATCTTCATACATGGCAAACACCGGACTGGTGTTTGCCTTAAGGCTTCGAAGCAGCATCTCCCGGTCGCTCCTTGCTTTGGGAAGGGTACCTTCGTGGGGACGGATTATCATCTTGCTCCAGTCCTCGACCCTTACTGCGGATATCATCGTTCTGCGTCGATACTCTTTGCCGCCTAAGTTGAAGTAATGGTCGTGAATATAGATGGCTGGTTCTCTGTCCTGGATTAAAACCGTTTCATCCAGCCATTTTTCCAGCGTGGTGAGAGCACGAGTATATTTATTGTCACTATCGTCATCTGCTGGCAGCTCTTGGCTGTGTTCAATGCGAATATAGTTGTATTTATTCAACCGGTGATAATTTTCCTGTCCGGATTGAGAAATCACATCATAGGGAGGGCAGATCGCTTTGGATAAATCCGGTACAAATTTATTGTTGTATCGAATTCCGCGAAAGGGTTTTATGAAGGCCATTCTGAAATTAATCCTTTCCGATATTAATAAATAATATTTGGGAATGTCGAGGGAGCCGTGGTTAATTCTAACAGAAAAGTTCAGTTAGGGCTATGGCTCCCCAAGCATTTTCAGCAGAGAGGTTTCGTTAATTTCCTTTATGCCAAGTTTCCGTGCTTTTTGCAACTTGGAACCGGGCGATTCACCAATTACCACATAACTGGTTTTGCGGGTGACGTCACTTTTAGCGTTTCCGCCAAGAGCTCTTATGCGTTCTTCGGCTTCCTCTCTGGTAAAATGGTTGAGCTTACCGGTGATAACAAATTCAAGCCCGGAAAGGGGCATATCTCCTAAAGTCGTTTCTTCTGGTTCTGGAGGTATTACTTCCGCCTTTTTAAGTTTCTGAATTATCAAACGGTTGGCCGGATTGGCAAAGAAAGCTGCGATGCTTGTGGCGATCTTGGGACCAATACCGGGTACCTGGCTCAGTTCCTCCTGGCTGGCTTCCATAAGCCTGTCCAGGTTTTTAAAATGTTGTACCAGCAGCCTGGCTGTCTCGCTGCCGACATGGCGTATCCCCAACCCGTACACCAGGCATTCGAGTGGCGGCCTTTTTGAACCTTCTATTGCGTTGATAATATTGGTGGTTTTTTTATCCTTCATATTATCCAGTTGCATCAGGTCTGCTGGCGAGAGGTAATATAAATCAGCAAAATCCCTGGCCAGTCCCTTTCGATATAGAGCAATAGAAAGATTTTCTCCTATCCCACGTATATCCATTGCATCACGGGAGGCGAAGTGTTCGATGCGTTGCTCAGCTTGTGCAGGACAAGCAGCGTCCGGGCAGTAGTACATGACTTCGCCTGCTGGTTTTGATATAGCCGAGCCGCATTCAGGACAAACCGGCTTTTTGGAAGTTGAGTCCTTCAGCTTGCCCTCAAGGCTGAATGGGTGTGTATTTCGCGGCCTTTTACTGAGGATTGGCCCGACGATTTGCGGGATGACGTCTCCGGCACGCTGGATTATTACGGTATCACCTTCTCTCACATCTTTACGAAGGATATCGTCTTCGTTGTGGAGGGTTGCCTGTTTAACTGTCACTCCACCTATCTGAACTGGCTCCAGGACGGCATAAGGATTCATGGTGCCGGTGCGTCCAACGCTTATTTTTATCTCTTTTAGCAGAGTAGTGGCCTGAACAGGGGGAAATTTATAGGCGATTGCCCAGCGAGGTTCACGTCCTACATCACCAAGTTTTTGCTGAAGTTTTATCTGGTTGATTTTTATTACAACTCCATCAACTTCATAAGGCAGGCTGTGGCGTTTTTCTACCCAACCACGGTAAAACTCTTTCACTTGCTCTATTGTAGAAAAGTGCCTGTTATTGGGATTAATCTTGAATCCCAATTTTTTTAAATATTCAAGTCGTTCCCAGTGCGTGTCAGGGAGGTTTAAGTCTTCTGCCCATCCAAGCATATATATATAAATATCAAGCGGACGCTCAGCAGTAAGGCGGGGATCAAGCTGGCGCACAGATCCTGCTGCGGCATTACGAGGATTAGCAAAAAGCGACAAACCCTGGTGGGATCTATCCAGATTAAGTTTTTCAAAGCCTGTCTTGGTCATGTACACTTCTCCCCTCGCCTCAAAACGAGAAGGAGAATCTGGCGAGACTGCTAGAGGAATGGAGCGAATTGTGCGAAGGTTGTGAGTAATATCTTCCCCATAGACGCCATCGCCTCGGGTAGCGCCAGTAGTAAAATGGCCATTTTCGTAAGTAAGGGCTACAGCCAGCCCATCCATTTTAAGTTCGCAGACAAAATCCAGGTTGGCATTGCCGGCTAAACGCAACGTTCTGGTATACCATTCGTCGAGATCTGTTTCTGTAAAAGCATTAGCCAGAGAAAGCATGGGAATGGGGTGTTTGACTGTATCAAAGGAACTCAGTGGTTTTGCTCCAACGCGTTGAGTAGGAGAATCCGGTGTAACAAGTTCGGGATGGTCCTTTTCCAGTTTTACCAGCCGCTGCATAAGCAAGTCATATTCAGCATCGCTTATTTCTGGATTGTCTTCTACATAATAAAGGTGGTTGTGGCGGTTTATTTCAGACCGCAAGTGCTCAATCTCAGCCTTGATACCGTCGTTTTTCATACCTGACTAGTATAGCATAATGCCCTGGCGGCATCCTTCAGCCACCATTGAATAACAAGTAATGGAAACAAAAAAAGCAGGGGATAATTCCCCTGCTTCAGGTTATGGTGATTAAACTGTTTGTTTAAAGCTGTACCAGTTTAACGCTGTGAACATCCGGCACCTTCAGGATTTTTTGACGATCCTCCTCCTTGAGAGGCTCGTCCAGTGCCATGATCATCAATGCCCTTCCTCTGGGTTTTTCACGGCTCAAGTGCATGTGGCTGACGTTGACATCAGCTTCACCGGTAATTTTGCCAACAGCTCCAATAAGCCCCGGTCGGTCGCGATGGTCTGAAAAGAGGAAATACTTACCTGTAGGGACAATATCAACCCAGAATTCGTTGACTTTAACCACGTGAGGCTCACCACGTAATACCGTACCGGCTACTGATACATTTCCTTCAGAAGTTTCTACATCAAGAGTGATAAGATTGCTGAAGTTCTCGCAGCTGGTTTCCTTTTCTTCTATGACTTGAATACCCCGGCGACGAGCGATTGTATTGGCGTTTACCATATTAACCCGCTCTTCGCTCAACCGGTCAAGCAGGCCACCCAGAATAGCTGCCTTGAGTGCATTAGTATTAAACGATGCAATTTCGCCATTGTATTGTATTTTAATTTTGCGCATGTTACCTTCGCCAAGGTAACTTGTGAGTTGGCCAACTATCTTGGCGACTTTCATGTACGGTCCGAGAACGCTCATTGCTTCTGCAGAAATAAAAGGTGCGTTTACGGCATATCTTGCTGGTTGCCCGCCAAGTACATCCACTATCTGATGAGCTACCTCAGTCGCGGCCAATACTTGAGCTTCGGTGGTTGAGGCTCCGAGGTGTGGTGTAACGATTGTTTTGTCGCAGGTAAACAAAATGCTCTGGGTGCATGGTTCATTACAAAAAACATCTATCGCTGCTCCAGCCAGTTTGCCCTCATTTAGCGCTTTAACCAGTGCTTCTTCATTTATCAGCCCGCCTCGAGCTGCGTTGATAATGCGTGCAGTGGGTTTCATGGTTTTCAGTTGAGGAGTATCTATCATATTGCGAGTGGTATCAGTGAGCGGTGTATGCAGAGTAATGAAATCAGCCTCGCGGTAGAGGGTTTCGAGGGAAACCATTTCAGCTTGAAGCTGCCCAGCCCGCTCTTCAGAAACGAAGGGGTCGTAGGCTAAGATTTTCATCTCCATCCCTCGTGCACGCCGGGCTACTTCCCTGCCAATATTTCCCAAGCCTATAATTCCCAGGGTTTTATTCTTAACTTCAGTGCCCATGAAATCTGCACGTTTCCATTGGCCTGATTTGAGAGAATAATTTGCCTGCGGTATGTGGCGGGCAAGAGATAGCATTAGCGCAATAGTATGTTCGGCAGCAGATACGGTATTGCCGGTAGGGGCATTAGCTACTATAATGCCACGCTCTGTTGCGGCATTTACATCGATATTATCTACACCGACTCCAGCACGCCCGATTATAACCAGTTTTTTACCCGCGTTTATCACATTCGCGGTGACCTGGGTTTGAGACCGCACCACCAGGGCATCATATTCCCCTATGGTATTTATTAATTGCTCTTCAGTTAGTTTTGTTTTGATATCAACTTCTGCAATTTGACTCATGATATCAACGCCGTCTTGAGCAATAGGGTCAGCTACGAGAACCTTCATATTTTATGCTCCTTTAAACCCTGCTTTTGGCAACGCTTCCTTAAGAGCTGCGAATACAGCATCAATATCTTTTTCATCGACCCATCCCAGATGGCCAATACGGAAAATTTTACCTTCCAGCACTTGCTGACCTCCACCGAGGATGACATCATACTCTTCGCGCATTATCTTGTTAAGCAGTTTTCCGTCCAGCCCTTTGTTTGCGTGGACAGAGGTAACAGTATTAGAAGCGTATTTTTCATCCGCAAACAGTTCCAGACCAAGCTTTATTGCGTTGTGGCGGGTCATATTTGCGATACGCTCATGGCGTTTAATGATGTTGGGAAGACCCTCTTCGAGCATCATTTTTATGGCTACCGTCATCCCGAAGACTACAGATACGCATGGAGTCCAGGGCGTTTGGCCTTTTTCGGCATATTTCTTAGCTTTTAGAAAATCAAAATAGAAACGAGGCATTTTAGCTTCTTCGCAGGCTTTCCATGCTTCTGGACTTACGCTTACCATGGCAAGCCCCGGCGGTACCATCCAACCTTTTTGGGAACCGGTAACGCATACATCTACTCCCCATTCATCAACCGGAAGGTTTATTGAACCCATGGAAGATACCGCGTCGACCAGTAAAAGCTTGCCAGCGCTTTTAACCACTTTAGCAATAGAAGCAAGATCATTGGTAACACCGGTAGAGGTTTCATTGTGGGTCACCAGTACTGCCTTGATACCAGGATTGGCTTTTAGGGCACCGGCAACAGCGCTTGCATCGGCAGCTTTACCCCATTCAAATTTAAGGGGAATTACCTCAGCGCCGTAAGTTTTTGCGATAGAAGCCAGGCGATCGCCAAATACGCCGATAGAGACCCCCAGGACTTTATCTCCCGGCGAAAGCGTGTTTACAATCGCTGATTCAAGACCACCAGTGCCCGAGGACGAAAGAAGAAAAATATCATTCCTGGTTTGGAAGATAGTTTTTAAACCCTCTGTAACCTCATTTAAATAACCGGCAAACTGTGGACCTCGATGGTTAATCATTTGCCAGCTCATGGCTTGGAGTACCTCAGGGGGGCATGGTGTTGGACCGGGAATACGTAAATTGCTCATTAAAAACTCCTTACTTGGGCTCATTTTGTAATTATAACTGAAACCTGAAAGGCAATTAAAGTCTAGATGCATTTAACATAACGACGTTTTCCGACCTTGATGACGTTTCCGCAACCTAAAGTGAAGTTGCTGTCATCAACAGTCTGGCCGTCTACTTCTACCGCGCCTTGTGCAATTAACCGCTTTGCCTCTCCGCGGCTTTTGCACAATCCGGCTTCAAAGATAAAATCTCTGAGGCAGGCATTTTTGTTGTCTACAGGATATTCGCTGATCTCATCCGGCAGTTCTTTGTGCTGGACGGTGCGGCGGAAGTGTTCTTCAGCTAGCTCGGCAGACGTACGATCGTAAAGGTTCCCCACAATAATAAGCCCGAGCTGCTTTTTCAACTCCATCGGGTTAACTGTTTCGTTGTTCAAAGACATTCCAATATTGAGTAATGCTTCGTCATCAATATCCGTCAGCAGCTCATAGTAACTGTACAGCAATTCATCTGGTATGCTCATAATTTTTCCAAACATTTCTTCAGGCGGATCGGCAACACCAATATAATTACCGAGGCTTTTACTCATTTTTTTAATTCCGTCAGTCCCAACCAGAAGGGGGGTCATAAGAATATTTTGCGGTCTTTGCCCGATCATTGATTGCAGCTCTCTGCCTACCAGGAGGTTGAATTTCTGATCTTTTCCGCCGAATTCAACATCTGATCGTGTTGCTACGGAATCATATGCCTGGAGCAAGGGATAGAGAAACTCAGTAATTGAAATTGGTTGATTAGCCTGGTAACGCTGGTTAAAATCTTCCCTGGCAAGCATTTGGGCAATAGTAAATTTCGAGGTCAATTGAATGACGTCTGCCAGACTAAAATCGCCGAACCATTCACTCTGCCAGCGCACTTCAGTTTTTTCCTTGTCAACTACCTTGAAAAATTGTTCCATATAGGTTTCTGCATTTTTTTTAACCTGGTCAGCGCTGAGCATTGGCCGGGTAACGGATTGCCCGGAGGGGTCCCCTATCTGGGCGGTCCAGTCTCCAACAATCAGTACTACCTGATGCCCCATCTCCTGGAATTGCCTCAGTTTACGCAGCCCAACCATGTGCCCCAGATGTATATCAGGGAAGCTGGGATCGAACCCTTCTTTCAAGCGCAGCTTTTCACCAGATAGCAAACGGTTCCTTAGTTCATCTTCAATAATGACTTCCGCTACGCCTCTTTTTAAAAGAGATTCGATCTTGGCTACTTCGTTATTCATTTTTGATTTGTTTTGGTTATCCTTTCCATTATTGACCTGACATTTGTGATATCGTCGGCTATTTGTTTTTTTAGCGAATCCTCTCCGGTAAAAGCAATTTCATCTCGAATATATTCGACAAACTCAACTTCTATATTTTTTCCATAAAGCGAATTGTCAAAATCAAGAATATGTACCTCGATCAGTCTCTCCGTGCCGCCAAATGTTGGGCCAGTACCTATATTGGTAGCCGAAGCGAGCTTCTGACCATCAAACATGGCAATAGTTGCATATATACCGTTAGGAGGTATGGCAAAAGCCGGATTAACCGGTATATTAGCTGTCGGGAAGCCTAATTTTCGCCCAATTCCTTTGCCGATGGTTACCGTTCCCTTAAGGCTGTAGTTGCGTACTAACATATCGGCAGCTTGTCTTATCTTGCCTTCAGATATTAAAGATCGTATGGCGGTGCTTGAGACAATACTCCCTG
>JAQUNW010000020.1 GCA_028717385.1 Dehalococcoidales bacterium
TAGAGGATAGCGAGCCGTTAAGATATAGCTCAACCATGCACCCCATGAGAAGCCTATTATAACCAGCGGGGGACTGCCAGAGCTTTCCAGTATATCTTTTAATTCTTCTACCTGTCCTTCTACAGAACACTCTGTTTGCAGCGGTTCAAGCACACCAGTCTCCGAAGAGAGTTCTCGTGCCACTGGGTACATTTCTCCTCGTGCTCCGGGTCCGCCATGAACAACAGCTATATTGAATGGTTCCTGACCATGCATTCTCAAGTTGTCCATACACATATGTTACATCATCACGCCTCTGTGAGAAAAAGCCATTGTGCGAGTATCATCGGGCGCAAAGGAAGATAATCGATAAAAGCAAGGAAAGGCAGATAGACTGCTTGGTGCGGCAACAGGACTGAATAGTCTTGTCTGGCTGAAAAGCCTAATATTAGTGAGAACCTGTTAATGCAACAGATTTAAACCGGCTCGCCTTTTACCCCATCACGATAAATACTGCCTATTTTTACTCTACTTATCATGTTAATAGAGGGGATATTAAGAGACGCGTAAACCCGTATATAGTTTGGAGTTAAGCCAGAATATAAACCATTTGAACATGATTCCCATAACACCGGCACAACCCTGCCTGCAAACCTCTGCCTGAAAATCCTGCCGGATTCTTCTGCAAGGCTTAGCATTTCCCTTTCCCGTCTCTTTTTTTCCTTTTCGTCTACCAGGGGCTTCATCTCTAAAGCCAGTGTATTTGGCCGTGGAGAATAGGGAAAAACGTGAATGCGGGCAAAGCCCATCTTTTTGCATAAATCAACCGTTTCTTCAAATTCTTCTGGAGTCTCTCCAGGAAACCCTACAATTACATCGGTTGTAATAGCAACATCGGGAATCCTTCTTCGGATTTGTTCCACGATACTTATATATGTTTCCCGGTCATATTTACGATTCATTCTTTTTAATACTGCATCACTGCCGCTTTGTAGCGAAACATGTAAATGGGGGCATAGCCGGTTATCGCGCCATAAGTCCAACATCGCTTCTGTTAAATGCCGTGGCTGAAGTGATGATAGCCGCAGCCGCTCAATTTGTGTTTTATCCAGTATCATTTTAACCAGTTCCTGCAACTGTATCCCCTCACTGCAATAAGAGCCAATTTCAGTACCGGTGAGCACAATTTCGGTATACCCAGCCAAAACGCGAGATGCTATTTCTCTAATGATAGCTGAAGGTGTTCGGCTAAAACATTCGCTCCTTACCATCGGTACGATACAATAAGTGCATCCGTTTGAACATCCATGTTGAATATGTACAAAAGAGCGAGTTTTTTGCATAGTGGTTAAAGCTGGCGCTAGCTCAAGGGGGTCTTTCTTCAGATACCCTCGCTCAAGAAGGATTTGCACCATTGCCATTTTTTGCTGATTATCAAGAACAATCATGTTTTCATCAATAAGCTTTATTTTGCCAGGAGTTCGCTGGGCATAGCATCCGGTTACCACAATCAGGGCTGAAGGATTCTCTCTTCGTATCCGCCTAATCCATTGCCGGGATTTTCGATCAGCCACATGGGTTACAGTGCAGCTGTTTAACACAAATATCCCCGCGCCCTCTCTCGATGAAACCGGCTGGTAGCCAGCCTGGATAAAATCAAGGGTCAATGCTTCAACCTCAGCCTGGTTTAGTTTACACCCAAGATAATCTATCACCACTTTCTTGTCGTTCATTTTGTTTTATTATAGCAGAGGGGATATTTACAAAATTGCAGCCTCCTAATAATTGACGGTTTAGTCTATTATTGCTATGATTCAGACTATTCTAGATTCATCAAGTACTTATGTTATTAAGCAGTTCATTTAATATAGGCCCAATCACTATCCAATTCTACGGCATTTTTATTTCGTTGGGGATTCTTTCTGCGATCCTTTACGCTTTTTATGAAGCACATCGCCGTGGAGAAAACCTGGATCACGTTGTTAATATGGCGCTGGTAGTTGTCCCCCTTGGGATAATCGGCGCAAGACTCTACCACGTAGTTGATTACTGGAGCTACTATAGCCAGCACCTGGGAGAAATAATCGGTGGCCGCGGACTCGGTATTTATGGGGCAATCCTCGGTGGAGCAATCGGCGTCCTCATTTACTGTGCCTGGAAAAAGCTCTCCCCTCTGCGCTGGATGGACATTATTGCTCCAGGCTTGATACTAGCCCAGGCTATTGGGCGTTGGGGCAATTTTTTCAACCAGGAATTATACGGTTACCCCACTGATCTTCCCTGGGGTATATATATTGAACCGGCTAATCGTCTGCCTGGTTTTGAAAGTTATACCCATTTCCATCCTCTTTTTCTGTATGAGTCACTCTGGAACCTGATCGGTTTTGTTATACTCTTTTTTATTAATCGCAAATACGGCAAACGTCTGTTGGATGGCGAAGTCACCATTGCTTACTTTATGTATTATTCTGTTGGCAGGTTCATCCTGGAGGGCATGAAAATCGATGTCTGGACAATTGCCGGCTTCCCCACCGCTCGCTGGATAAGCATAATAACCTTTGTTGTTTGCCTGGCAATCATTATTTTCCGCCGCCAGACACTTCGTAAACATAAACTGTAACCAACGTTATTACCCCTTTATTGCGTTCTCATTATCGACTTATCAATCCACCCACGTGCGACACGGTGATTGTTCTCGCGCATTTAGCCTCTTACAACGTAAGGTTATTCTCAAACAATGAAGTTGAGTCTCCTGCATGGTAACGCACGCCATCATGTTCAGATTCCAAACTTTATTTTAACAAGGGTGCTTCCCTTTGTTTTCATCATTCCAATTTTTAGTTTGATTATCTGGTTATTTAACCACTTACGGTCTACACAAAGCAGCTGTTATGGGAGTTACACTTTAATTATTGACAAACCTGTTTCTTTGGCTATAATAAATGAAAATGGTTTTCATTTAGCGTTGAAATGGTTTACAGTTATAAAGATGTTTTAGCCGAACTGAAACACGAAGGGTACAAAATCACCCCTCAAAGACGTGCCATAATACAAATTCTGGAAGCGACTGAAAACCATATGACTCCACATGAAATACACAAAAAGGTAAACAACCATTTGGGTATTTCTCTGGTTACAATATATCGCACTCTGGACACTCTGGAAAAAGCCGGTTTAATCTGCCGCCTTAACACGGAATCTGGCCATGTTGGTTACCTGTTACGCCGCCCGCGCAGCCACCATCACCATTTGATATGTTCTATTTGCGGGCTAGTAGTAAACATTGGTGATTGCGGGCTTGAAGAGCTCGAAAAGCATATTTCAAAGCATACTGGTTTCATTATCAACTCCCATACCCTTGATATGTCCGGAATATGTCCTGAATGCCATAAGAATAACTGCACAAAATCCGGGGGGAACTTTTGGTAATCACTATTCATAATCGCAGTAACGCGTTTCGGCTGGCAACCGCAACGATTCTGGTTTTATCTTTATTACTTCTCTCTGGCTGCAAACACGATGATCCTTATTCCGATAAGGTCGGAATAGTTGTTTCAATTTTGCCACAGGCAGAATGGGTCAATGCAATTGGTGGAGACATGGTAGATGTTTCCGTAATGATTCCTCCAGGGGCTTCCCCCCATGTATATGAACCAACAGCATCACAAATGAAAGCGTTGGCTAATGCAAAAATCTACATTGCGGCAGGGTCAGGAATAGAGTTTGAGATCAGCTTCCTGAGCGAACTCCTCGACATCAATCCTGATATCCTGCTCGTTGATTGTTCCGATGGGGTAGAACTGATGCACACGACAGAGCAACAGCACGACGATGAGCATCAAAGCGACCATGATCACTCATACGATCCACATATTTGGCTTTCGTTAGTCAACGCAAGCACAATGGCAACCAATATTTACAACGGAATCGTTGCAATCGATCCAGAAAATATTGATTACTATCGACAAAATTTGGATACCTACTTGGGGGAACTTGCACAAATGCACCAGAGCTTTCAGGAAGGATTTGCCAATTTGAACAATCGGGTATTTATTATCCAGCATCCCTCCCTGGGATATTTTGCGCGTGATTATAATCTTACCCAGATAGCTACTGAAGAAGGCGGGAGCGATGCAACAATCCAAAGCATGGTCCACACTATTGAACAGGCTAAACAGAATAATGTAAAAATAGTCTTTGTATCTCCCCAATTTCCACCCAACGTTGCTGAAGCAGTGGCCCATGAAATTGAGGGGAAGGTTGAACCACTGGATACTCTTGCAGGAAATTATAAAGAAAATATGCAGCACATTTTTAATATCATGCACCAAGCGATGGAAAGCCGTTAAACCGATTGGCATTGATTAAAGCATCATATTTGCCGAGTACCAGGTGATATAAAATGCAACAAGTAGCAAAACTGGAAAACATTTGGGTCCACTATCAAGGTGTTACTGCGCTTGAAAATGTAAGCCTCAGCGTTGAAGATAACGACTTTATCGGAATAATTGGACCAAATGGTGGCGGTAAAAGTACCCTTCTCAAAGTAATACTCGGTCTGGTGAGACCATCAAGAGGAAATATCGAGATTTTAGGCTCAATACCTGGAAAAAATGCCCGTAAAATTGGGTATGTTCCCCAGTATCGTAACTTTGACCACAACTTTCCTATCAACGTTTGGGAAGTTGTGCTTATGGGAAGATTAAGACACGCAGGTTTACTGCGAGGATACAGCCAAGAAGATTTTCAGGCAGCCTCCACAGCTCTACAAAAAGTTGAACTTTTAGAGCTAAAGAACCGCCATATTTCTGAGCTTTCTGGCGGGCAACAGCAGCGGGTACTGATAGCTCGTGCGTTAGTCACCGAACCAAGACTGCTATTACTTGATGAACCTATGGCTAACGTTGATTCTGCCATGCAAAAAGGCTTTTACGACCTTCTTTCACAGTTGAATGAAAATATGGCGATAATTATGGTCTCTCATGATATAAGCGCCGTCTCTTTGTATGTCAAACAGGTCGCTTGCTTAAATAAGAAATTATATTACCACGGTACAGGGCAATTAACAGTTGAGGACCTTGAGGCAACGTACCAATGCCCCGTCGAGATGATTGCCCATGGTGCTCCTCATCGTGTGCTAAGGGATCATCCAAGATAATGATTGAACTCTTGCAATACCAGTTTATGCAACACGCCATCATAGCAGGACTGCTATCTGCAATTGCGTGCGGGGTAATCGGTAGTTTCGTAGTAGTGAAACGCATGGTTTCTATCAGCGGAGGTATTGCACACGCTTCCTTCGGAGGCATAGGCTTAGGTTACTTGCTAGGTTTTAATCCGGTCACTGGCGCATTGGCATTTTCTCTCGGGGCAGCAGTAATAATGGGGACTATCTCTAAAAAAACTCGGCTGTCTGCTGATACTTCTATAGGTGTTCTCTGGGCAACCGGTATGGCACTGGGAGTAATATTCATAAGTCTGGCACCCGGTTATGCCCCAGATCTCTTCAGTTACCTTTTTGGCAATATCCTGACTGTTCCGCGTTCTGACATTATTCTGATGAGTATCTTAGACGGCGTTATTCTGCTGGTTGTCTTTATGTTTTACAAGGAATTTAGTGCGCTTTCCTTCGATGAAGAGTTTACCCATATTATCGGTGTACCAACTTTTGCACTATACCTGCTTCTGCTTTGCCTGATAGCGTTGACTATAGTTGTTCTAATCCGAGCGGTGGGAATTGTACTGGTAATAGCCTTAATAACCATCCCGGCTGCTATTGCATACCAGTTCACAAAAAGACTTAAAAACATGATGCTGCTTGCCGTTATTTTAGGAATAGTTTTTACTACTGCGGGTTTGTGGCTGTCTTACCAACTAGATATCGCCAGCGGGGCGACCATAATAATCGTCAGTGCAAGTACTCTCTTGATTTCTACTCTTTTATTAAGAATTAAGGGAAGGCTCCAATCCGAAAACGCAGATTGAATATCCGGCTTATTTTAAGGAATCACTAAAACCCACAAAAAAGCCATCCCCACACCTAGTACCACTCCTGCAGCTACTTCGAAAGCGGTATGGCCAATCAACTCTTTCAAATCAGCTTCAACCTGTGCAATAGGCCGCCTTTCCCTCAGTTCCCGGATTATCCGGTTAAGTACAACTGCCTGTTTGCCAACAGACTGACGTACACCAGCAGAGTCATATAAAACAACTGCGGCTAGAATAACAGCAATGGCGAAAACGGTTGAGCCCATACCTTCAATTAAGCCGATAGTCGTTGCAAGCGCGCTAACGGTAGCTGAATGAGAACTAGGCATGCCCCCGCTGGATACCAGGCGCCCTAAATCCAGCCGGTGGTTTTTAACGACTTCGATCCCGACTTTGACTAACTGCGCAACTGTCCAGGCAACGAGTGAAGCAATCAGGGCTTTATTGGTTATAAAATCGTAAAATTCCACCTATAGCTGCCAACTTAATTCGGGAGATCCGCTCTATGCTTTAGATAGATTTCTCTGGTGGTATAACTGGTTACCTCCACCTGTGCAAGCTTAACAACCTTCTCTATCAGTGGAATCGGTTTTTGGGCGAGCTCCACAACCTGCAAACCAGAATCCGATGATCCGCCCAGTAGTAAAATTCTTATATCTTCAATCTGCATTGGCTTCTTTTTTAGCTCTTCGACGGCTTCGAGAGCTGCGCGGCAGGTTTCATTCTCCTGTGTGTACGCATCTTCTATCGCGATTCGCTTCTTGTCTCTAGCTTGATTAATGGCACCAAGCGTTGCTTTACGAATAGATTCTTTCTTTTCTTTTAAAAATGAAACTTGCTGGTTCATAATAATTACCGGATATCAAAAATACCCGGTAAAAGTATAGGTTGGCAAAATAGCCGTGTCAATCGGTAAATCTTATTGACCTGCTGTTTTGATCGCCGTCTCATAACCCTGTAAATATAATATCAGGGCTTCTTCCAGGGCAGGCTTAATGCTATCAGAGGCTTTTTCCAGGCTTGATACCAGCTCCTTGTATCCTGCCAAACCTTTTTGCTTTAATTTGTATACCAACTCGCTATCGCCAGAGTCTAAAATGAACATATCTGGTATTTGAGTGCGTAATTCATCTGTATTTTCAACATAAGAAACAATATCGCCGGGCTGCTGACTATCCGGTGGAGACACTGCTCCAGCAGTAACACTCTTAACATTGAGTTCTGCAATTATCTCCAGATCGGTATCCAAATGATTGGCAGCTACGCGGATTTCTTCTGGTTTCTCCATTTCAGCCAGAGTAACAATTTCTGCTACCCTTCTATTTGCCAAATCAGCAGATAATTCGGATTTTGCAGATTCGGAAAACGTAAACCCCATCCTCACTTGCTCTGCGGCAAGCTTGACTCCATAGAGAGCTTGCCCTGGTAAACTGTTACCGGAAGCGGCAACTAATGCGCCGCCGGAAATCATTATAGCAAACAATACTCCAACAGCTGCCTGCGCCCAAACAGGGGCAAAAGTAAACCACCGTTTTTTACGATTTTGCGCCATATCTGCCACAGCTGCATTGAATTCGTATCGCGCCTTCGCCTTGAAGCTTTCATTGGGGCTTATATTGACTGCTTTATGAGAAGCACTGACTATTTTCAGCAAAGGTTCGAGCTCTGAGGCGTGTTCCGGGTATTTGGCGAGACACTCCTCAATCTTGCAGCCTGAGCATATTATTTCTTCAAGGCAGCTATCGAGCACCTGTTCAATGCTATTTTCCGCCTCATTATTATGCATTATTTTCCACCACCATATGTTTTCTTAAAGCTTGTATTGCACTATGCTGGAGCGCTTTTATCGCCCCTTCCTTTTTGCCCATAACAGCCGCAACCTGCGCAATTGGCATTTCACAGCTAAAACGAAGTGAAATCACTTCTTGCTGAAGAGGAGTAAGCTTTTTCAAGGCACTTGAAAGCTCTTCCAGTTCCACTTTTAACTCAGCCGTTTTGTAAGGATTATCTTCAGCAGCTGTAATATCCTCGTTTAATTCGGTTTCTGGCTGACGGCTTTTCTTACGTATATAATCAACCACCTGGTTGTGGGCAATCCGGTAAAGCCAGGCGGAAAATGGTATATCTTTCCATTGGTATGAAGATATAGCTTTAAGGGCTTTCATAAATACCTGCTGAGTCAAGTCTTCAGCTTCCATCTGGTTGCCAATTTTAATTGCAATATAGCGGAAAATTTTATCAAAATTCTCCTCGTATATCTGGGCAAAGGCTCCCTGATCATATTGTTTTGCACGATTGACCAGGTCTTGCTCTTCCTGCACTTGTTAACCCCTTTCTACCAGCCGGCCTTTTTCTCCAGCCGGAGTGGTGTTATCGCGTGCAATAATTATAACGAAGGATGGTTTAAAAGGATAGCTTCCTTATATCTCTATATAATTTGGAATTGTTGCCAGTTATTTTTAATAAACCATAGCAATTCTTATATAACATTTATTATTCAACACCGTCTTCTAATATTTTCCCATTTCTTGTCTTTTTTGTCTGTTAAATGTCACAGTAATAGTATAATATATGACTAATATACTGGTACCAATAGGGGGTAGTAAATAACTTTCAGGTGATAGATTATAGGTAAAAAGTAAGATAAGATAATGTCTGGTATCAATAAGTTACTTAAGCTTGTATTAGGGGGATTGCAAATGGATAATACCACTGATATCGGACCGATGCTTACCACCAGCGAGGTAGCCAAGATCTTGAACGTTCATATAAACACAGTAAGGCGATGGAGTAACCAGGGGGCATTAACAGCCTACAGAATTGGCAGCCGTGGAGACCGGCGTTTTAAAAGGGAAGATGTTGTTTCTTTTTACGAAAGCCCAGAAGCTTTCAACAACCAGACAAGCCTTGATGTTTAATTCATTGTCGGAGGTTTAGTATTGAAAACAATCCGAGTTATGATAATTGATGAACAACCATTTTTCCGGGCTGGGGTACGTCTTGCACTTGAATCCCAATCCGATTTTAAAGTTTTAGACGCAGACCCTTCAGATGATACCTTAAACTCAATTGATTTATTTCAACCTGATATCGTCCTGCTAGGTTCGGATCTGGCTAATTTTAGTGGTTTGGAGTTAGGAACCAGAATCGCCCGACGCTATCCAAACACTAAAGTCATTATGTTAAGTCCTGATCCCAACGATCAGGAGCTTTTTAAGGTCATCCGCTCCTCCGCCGTAGCATGCCTGAAAAAAACAGTGCCTCCGGAGGAACTCATCTCCAATATCCGCAGCGCTTCCAGAGGAGAATATCCAATTAACGACAATGAAGTGTCAAGGCCAATTATCGTGCGGCAGGTCCTTAATAATTTTCAGGATATGGAGACACTCAGCAGGAACGTGGAAGAGGCTGTTGCCCCGCTTACCAACCGGGAAAGGGAAATACTTGGTCACATTGCTGACGGCAACTCAAACAAACAAATTGCTCGAATTTTGAATATCAGCGAACAGACAATTAAAAACCATGTAAGCGCTATTATGCGGAAACTAAACGCCAATGATCGGGCACATGCCGTTGTACTGGCTATCCGCCGAGGTTTAATAAAAATTGAGGAGAATCACAAGAGGCCAGAATACTAACTGTGTAGGTGGTACCCTATTGGGGGCTGGCCAAAAACCCGCCGTGGACCAAACCTGATATTAAGTTTTACTTTTTAATATCAATGTCCTGAACCGCGCGAGTTATATCCTGAAGCATATCACCGTAGTAAGGCACTTTCGGCATCGCGTTTTTGACATCTTTCAGGTCGTACTTGATGACATCCAGTTTTTCGTTGATTTCTTTTAACAGTTGTATTAATTCTTTATTCGGGTCAATCATAGCAGCTCCCTTTTATTAGTATTTTAAACACCCGGTGGAGAAAGTAATGATATTTATATGCGGGTTGATGGTTAATAGATAATACAGCGATATAAACTATTCTTCAATCAATTCAGGAAAGTTCAAATTAATATCGCTCCTGCCTGCGTAATAAGAAACAGACCGCACACATTGCTGCACCCATCATAGAGTATACAATCCCTGTTATTATTCCAGGGTCAAAAACAGAACGAATTAAAGTTAATGACCAATTAGTAAATGCGGACTGAGCCTCATAAGGGGCAAATACTTGTTGCGGTATAAGGCTCATGCAAATGATTGCACTTGCCAAAACGATTAATCCACACCCAGCAAATACAATTCCCAGGTTAAGCAAAGTCCCGGGAGTATTCCTGTGCACAAGCATTATAATAATAGTTAACACAAATACCGCAGCGATCGACGCAATGAAGCCTGTTTTAAACACTGAGGCGGCATGTCTTGCTTCGCCCAAGAATATTTCACCATCAGTAATTGTCTGAACAAACTCAGTTTTAAAATCACTACCCAGTATTTCTTCATTAATGTCGATATCTACTGGCACACTACTAGCGAACTGTTCAAAGAGCCGATTGAATTCTGCTATTACTTGTTGCTCATTTGAACCTTCAAGATATTTGGGAGGAGAAGCAACAAAGATATCTTGTAAAGATTGGCCCAAGTCATCAATTAGTGGAGACATATCTATTTTCGCGCTTGAAGAATCTTGCCCGCCTGTCAGGTACTCTGCAATTCCCCCTATTACGTTTTTCAATTGGTTTTTAACCAGAAGTTCATTGCCTTGTACTGTTTTTTCTATAATTGACGGTAAGTCTGCAAATACCTTCAATTCTCCGGGCGCGTATTTGTCAATCATTTCCTGGGAAATCTCTTGTAAGGGAGAAATTATATTCAGCTCATCAATAAAAGCATATAGAATTTCGTCAACCAGAATACTGCGCCTTAGCAAGTCAGCAAGGTTAAGCTGGTTTTCCTCGCCTTTTATATAATCATAAAGTTCATTCACTGCCCTGCCGATCCGCGTTTTTATCTCTCCCTCACTGGAGGCAGCTACTTTAATTAAAGCATTGCCAATATCAATGGGAATTTCCACTCCAGGCTCGCTAATAATCATTTCTTCTATAACTGCAGGTAAATCGATCTTTTCAATTCCAACATTTATAAAGCGGGCGTTTAATATGGTGCGGTCAATAGCAATACCACCGGCAAGAACACCTAGCGAAATAAAAAGTAAAACCGACAGTATAACTAGCACAATGATTTTAAACGTATTCACATTCATCCTCCTGGTTATTCAAAACCAGTGCGATAATTACATATCAACCGCCGTGCTATCAAAAAAAGAAATCGTCTCATCTTAACGAATAAACAAAAACCTGCTTCAGCTTTCGCTTTTATCCAAGCTATTAACCTGGTCGAGCAAAAACGTAGCGACCCTGGCTGTTTCAAAAGGCCATGCATAGGTGATATATACCTCAGGATGTTGGTCTTGCGCTTGCTTTACTATTTGTGCAATTTCCACCTCGGCATGCGCTCCTCCCCTGGTAAGCATAGGTGTTACTACAACAATCTGTTTTGCTCCCTGTTTGATTGCATGGACAATAGCGTGGTTAATATCCGGAGCGCAAAACTCGTTGAAGCCAGGAATAACATGCTTGCCTGACTGTTTCTGCATTTCTTCAGCCAGAACACAAGAAGCCTGGTAAAAAGGGTCGTTTTCACTATTGCGCGGCCACATGCGCATCTTGTTTTCTAATTCCTCATACCGTAGAGACTGTTCTCGGGTTAAAGATCTGCCGGTTTCAGCCATAGAATGCAAACTAAAAAATTCAGCCATTTCTGCCCGAGGAAAGTCTTTAGGAGGCGCTCCATGGGTTGCCAGTATAATATATTCTTTTTTCATGGCAACATTATAATTAAAAGCTTAGTTATCTACCAATAACTTATAGCTGGCTACCATATTTAAGCCTGCAACAAGCGCTCATAAACCAACCACAACAATCTTAATACTGAAATGCTTGTTATTTGACATGAATTACTTGCCGCCCCTATAATATTTTCTGTTATAGAAAGTAATTTACAGATATTTTACTAAAGATAATTTGGATAAAGAAGAATTAATCAATCAGGCCATAGGATTTCATGAGCAGATATACGGCCTGTTAAATGAGTACAGTTACGAGGATTGGCTTTCACTTGACCTCTCAATAGGGCAGTTGAAAAGCCTTATTTACATCCGTTACCGGGGAAAAGCCAGCCATAGCGAACTATCTAAAATATTAAACGTCACCCCTTCAGTAGTAACCGGAATTATCGATAGGCTTGAATCAAGCGGGCTGGTAAGCAGGCAAGTTGATGAGGCGGATCGTCGTGTACACTGGCTCACTCTTACAGATCAAGGCGAAGATCTTTTTAATCGGTTTGACCTGAATAGCAAAAATGAAATCAGCCAAGTTTTAAGCGCATTAAGTGAAAATGAGTTGGAGGCACTGGTTAACAGCTTTAGCTGTTTCCTGGCTGCATTCAAGCGACACATGGATAAAACTAACCGAGCAATTGAATATCGAGATATAGCCTGAGGCGTTTGTATTTGCAACCAAAATGTTTTCAAACTTTATTATGGTTACGAACCGTATTTATTTTTATAACCGATAGCATTCTTTTACCCTAAGGAGAAATCGCAATTATGTGGAAACTTAGCAAGTTGGCGGTTAACAACCGAATATTAACCATCATTATGACTGTGGTGGTAGCTGGTGTATCGATTTGGGCACTGACAGGCTTGAAAAAGGAACTCATTCCAGATATTGATTTTCCATATGCAACAGTAGTTACAGTGTATCCGGATGCTACCCCGGAGATGGTTGTTGAAAAAGTAACCACTCCCATTGAAGAGGTTATACGGAACAAATGGGGCGATATCAGCCTCAAGCATGTAACCTCGACGTCCTCAGAAGGCATTTCTGTAATTTTTGCTGAATTTAATTTCGGCACTGATATGGAACAGGTTTCAAGCACGTTAAAAAATGAGATTTCCTTATTGTCGCTGCCCCGGGAGGTCACCAGTCTCCCTGATATGAGTCCGTCCATCTCCAGCAATCCACAGGTAATCCCCATTAATCTGGATATGATGCCACTCACATTGTTAAGTATTAGCGGCAGCTATCCAGCAGTTGAATTGCGCCAGATTGCAGAAGAATATATTGTGCCAGTGTTGAGTGAGGTCTCCGGAGTTTTAGCTATAGAGGTTGACGGGGGTGCTGGCAACCAGGTGGTAATTACCCCGATTGCCAGCCAAATGGTGGAGCATGGAGTATCGATATCTCAGATACTCGCCCTTCTCCCTCAGGCAGTTGGTTCACAAGAAGACATAGTATCTACTCCTTTAGCAGGTGGTATAGTACTCGGAGACGTTGCCAAAGTCAGCCTGAGTCCCTCTCCCCTATCGGTTATTACTCGTTATAATGGCAATTCCAGTATAGGTATTTCTATATTGAAAGAAGATGGCGCTAACACCGTTGAAGTATCAGAAGCACTATCAGATGCTATTACCAGTGTTCTTCCCAATCTTCCCGAGGGTGTTCAGGTGTCGAGCGTTTTTGACCAGTCAGATTTTATCAAGGATTCCATCGATGATCTCTGGGAGAAAGCCATAGTCGGTGGCCTGCTGGCTGTATTAGTGGTGTTCATATTCCTGAGGGCAGTACGCGCTTCCCTTCTCACTGCTATTTCTGTGCCCCTATCCGTATTTATTGGTTTTCTGTGCATGTATTTTTCCGGCATCACTATAAACGTACTCACCCTCAGCGGTATGTCCATTGCAATCGGCCGCCTGATTGATGACAGCATCGTGCTGGTAGAAGTTATTTACAGGCGTCGTCAGATGGGAGACAGCTTTAAAGAAGCTGCAATAGCTGGCTCGCGCGAAGTTGCTACTCCAGTTACTGCAGCCACTCTGGCAACAGTTGCCATTTTTATTCCCCTGATGTTCATTGGCGGTATCGTAGGAGAACTGTTTGTACCGTTTGGCCTGACTATTAGCTTTGCCCTTCTCGGTTCTTTGGTGGTTGCGCTAATGGTAGTTCCAGCTATGTCAAAACACCTGCTATCACCGCGCAAATCCAGAACATTCAGCAAAGACTCCAACAACTGGTACCAGGCACTTTATGTCAAAGGGCTCAAGTGGGCACTTGGACATCGTACACTGGTACTCGTAGTTACAATTGTAATTTTTCTTGCCAGCCTTGGCTTGATACCAATAGTTGGAACTTCTTTTATGCCCGACATGGGCGAAAAGATGATAACAATTGATATCCAGTTGCCAACCGACACCGAATTAACTGCAACTAGCAACGCCGCTGAAAAAGTTGAAGCAATACTGGCTGATATGGATTCGATCGATCGCTACTTTACTTCTATCGGTGCCTCTGGTTCACTTGCAGGCATAATGAGTGCTGTAATGGGCGGAGGCGCCAACACTGCATCGATCACCGCTTATCTCGATCAAAACGCAGATATTGCAACCACAACCGAAACCGTCAAGAAAAAAACCGAAAACTTGCTTGATCAGGGCTATATCAACGTATCGGGCGAAGGTGCCGACCTGGGAGGATTGGGCGGCTCATCAATCAACCTGTCCGTTCAGGGTGCAGATCAGGATGCGGTTACACAGGTAACCCTACAGTTGCTACATGAGCTTGAAGACATAGAAGGGCTGACAGATATCGGAGCAGATATCACCAATACCATCACCAGGCTTGATATCGACATAGATCCACAAAAGCTGCTGGCATCAGGTTTAATGACCGAGCAACTTGAACTAATCCAGCAGGAATATATTCTCCTGGTCACAGGCGGAACCCTTCCCGGCAAAACCGTTGCCATAGAAAGCCACCCTTACCCGGTCTATGTATCGGCCATAACTGGAGGGCTGAGCGGAATTGAACAAGCGGAAAAATTAAAAATCGGCTTCCCTGTATCCGTGGAACTTGGGCAAATTGCAGATATCTCAATCAAAAATATGCCTTCGCACATAAGCCGGACCGACCTTTCGCTTTCGGCCACTATCACCGGTAAAATCACGGAAAAGGATATCGGCAACATTAACAAGATGGTCCAACAGAAGATTGACTCCCTTCCTGATCACCCGGGCGTCGAGATTAAAGCAGCCGGCATCGCCGAGCAGATGCAGGATGCTTTTAACAGCATGGGAATCGCTTTGATTGGCGCAGTCTTTCTAGCTCTGGTAGTAATAATAGCCATGATGCGCTCTATCCGCAACCCGTTAATAATCATGGTCAGCCTTCCGCTTGCCTCTATCGGCGCCATGCTCGGTTTGTTGATTACTGGCCATACACTAAGCCTCTTTGCACTGATGGGTATTATCATGCTGGTTGGAATCGTGCTCACAAATGCTGTAGTTCTGATATCCATGATCGAAGATCTGCGCCATCAGGGAGTTCCCACCCATGAAGCGATCATGGAAAGCGGCAGGGCTCGATTAAGACCAATACTCATGACAGCACTGACTACAATCATCGCCATGTTACCACTTGCCATCGGTATCGATTCTGGAATGATGATGACTGCAGAACTGGCAGTAGTGGTTATCGGCGGATTGGTAAGCTCAACCATACTTACACTATATGTTGTACCAGTGATATACAGTATGGTAAACCGTAAAAAAACTGAAATCGCAAAGTAGCTCTTACTGATCAGCCATAAAATGGGGGAGTTTATTTAACTCCCCCATTTTTCAATCTACACTAGTCCAAGATGTCCTCAATAATTGGATAATCCTTTATTTTGCCTGCTTAACTAATCATTCGATGAAGATTTTTCACCTTGCATGCTGTTTGTGGGTATAATAAAGACCGTAACTTCTATGCTTAGCATCACTAATATTGCCAAATCATACGGCTCCAGGGAGTTGTTTTCCGGGATTAACCTTACCATTGGAGCCAATGAACGTATCGCGCTTATCGGTGCCAATGGTACTGGCAAAACCACCCTTTTTGATATCATAGCCGGGAGGGCATCTCCCGACTCCGGCCAGGTTACGCTCCGGCGGGGGGCGACTATAGGGTATCTACGGCAGGAGGAATTTTCAACATCGCAGCGTTCACTTCTGGAAGAAATCACTCGTTCTTGTGACGCTCTCAATTCACTTAAAAACAAGATCCAACTGTTGCACGAAGAGCTGTCCGAAGAAAAAAATGAAGAAACTACCTCCGTGCTGCTAAGACAACTGGGCGAGTTTCAGGATTTATACGCTTCACGTGGGGGTTATGATTCCGAGCATGAAGCAAAAATTATACTATCCGGCCTGGGTTTTACCCAGAGCGACTTCCACCGAACGCCGAATGAATTCAGTGGCGGATGGCAGACTCGAATACAGCTTGCTAAGTTATTGTATACAAATCCTGATATTCTTTTACTTGATGAACCCACTAACCATCTTGATCTGGAAACACAACGCTGGTTTGAAAACTACCTTAAACGATATCGTGGGGCTGTCCTTTTGACTTCGCATGACCGGGCTTTTTTAAACAATGTTGCTGAAAAAATTGTCGCCATTGAGGTATCTGAGGTCATATTCTTCCATGGCAATTACGATAGCTACGTAATCGCCCGACAGAAAGATATCGCCAATCTTGAAGCTACTGCAAAAAAACAGGAGGAAAGTATCAACCGGCAAATGCGCTTTATTGAAAGATTTCGCGCTAAAGCAACTAAGGCTACTCAGGTACAAAGCCGCATAAAGCAGTTGGAAAAAATAAAGCCGGTCAAGGTTCCCCGTGTTACAAAAAAGATTCATTTTTCTTTCCCCGAACCGCCACGGTCCGGCCGAATGGTAATTGAATTGAAAAATATCGCCAAATCTTATGGCTCTCTAAATGTTTATCAGAATCTCAATCTTTGCCTTGAGCGCGGAGACCGGGCTGCCATCGTCGGCGTAAACGGTGCGGGTAAATCTACCCTTCTTCGTATAATGGCTGGAGCTTTAGATTTCGACAGCGGAACCCGAAGCTTGGGCCACAATGTGGAAACCAGCTATTTTGCCCAATACTACATCGAGACGTTAAATCCAGCTTATACCATATTAGAAGAACTAAGGTCTATTGCTCCAGATGAGCCGGAGCATCGGCTGCGTGGTTTGCTTGGATCGTTTCTATTTACTGGGGATGATGCTGATAAAAAAATTGGAGTGCTTTCTGGTGGTGAAAAAACGCGTATTGCAATTGCAAAAATGCTGACCCGCCCGGCAAATTTCATCCTCTTGGACGAACCAACCAATCACCTGGATATCCCCTCGCGCGAAATGCTTGCCGATGCACTAAATGCCTATAAAGGCACTCTTTGCTTTGTGACGCACGACCGAACCCTGATTGGGGAAATTTCTAATAAGATTATTGAAGTAAGCCACGGCAAAGTGCAGATATTTTCCGGCAGTTATCAACAATACCTGGAGCAAAAAGAAAAAGCCTGCAGCGCAGAAGACGATGTTATCCAACCGAATAAACCAAAGGCTAGTACTTCGAATGGAACAAACACCCGGCGGGAAATAAAGGCCAGAGAAGGGGAATTGCGCAACCAGCTTTACCGCGAGATAACCCCACTTAACAAAAGGATAGAAGAAATTGAAACTCTGGTTGAAACTATATCAAGCCGCGTTAATGATATAGAAAAGATGATGGCAGATCCCAGCCATTACGAAGATTCAAAAAACGTGGTGGATGTCAATATCGAATACCTTGAACTCAAGGATAAACTCTCTGCCCTCACCACTCAGTGGGATGCACTTATAGAAGCCGCTGAGGAAATAAAGGAAAAGTACCGCCTCGCTCGCGAAGGCTAACCTGGAAGGCTAGCCTCACGTCTTTATGTAAACCTTTTTTGCCTGTTATCAGGTTCTAAATCGACTTTTCGATATACTTAACAAACTCATCAACCGTTTTCAGCTCTTTCATGGCTTCCTGGTTTATATCTATCTCGATATCCAGAGCAGTCTCCAGAGCAATAAATATCTGTACACAGTGGAAAGAGTCCGCTTTTAAGTCCTTAAGCAGCGTTTCGGGTTTGATATCCTGCTCTGCAGTTCGAGTAACCCTGGCGACGCTTCTGCGGAATTCTTCATATACTGACATATTATCTCCGTTTACTCATTTATTTGTTGCCGTTTTGTATGGGCTTTAGCGAGTTCATTTCGAAGACTGCCAACAAGATCAGTTTCTATGGCTGTGATAACCTGCCTGAAGGTACCTGCGATCTGGTTAGCGCGGCTGCTGCCATGCGCAATAGCAGCAACTCCATTAACACCCCACAACGGCCCGCCACCCATCACTTCAGCAGGGCTGAGCAGTTTGTACATTTTTCTTCCCAGGTCTTCTATCTTTTCGGATGGAAGCTGCTCTTTCAATTCAGTCGCTATCCACTGGCGAAGTGTCCTTCCCAAACCTTCAGAGAACTTAACAAGTATATTGCCGATAAAGCCATCACACACTATCACATCAGCCCAGCCAAACGGTATATCCATCCCTTCAACATTGCCGATAAAATTAAGGCCGCTCTGTTTCAACAGCTCATAAGCCTGTTTTGCCTGCTCGTTGCCCTTTCCTTCCTCAGAGCCGATGTTTAACAAACCAACGGTAGGATTTTCTATACCCAGGAAAGTGCGTGCATATACCACCCCGACCACTGCCAGATCTACCATCTGATATGGCTGGCAGCCAACATTTGCCCCCAGATCCAGCACAACCGTATTGGGAGCAAGCCCCAGAAAAGGACCACCCGCAACCGGCCTGTCGATACCAGGCAAAGTGCCCAGATATCGGGCAGCAGCAACCATCATGGCACCGGTAGAACCTGCGCTGATAACTGCGTCAGCCTCCCCATCTTTTACAAGCCTGGCCGCCAATGATACCGAACTGTTTGGTTTTTTCAAAACTGCAAACGCTGGTTCTTCGCCATCTTCTATCTTCTGGGTTGCTTCAACAATGCGGATGGTTATGCCCTCCGTCTCACAGGCAGAAAGCTCGCTGGAAACAGCTTCTTTATCCCCAACCAGGATTACTTCTACTCCGTATTCACGAGCAGCCAATACGGCACCTTTAACTGTTTCCGGCGGGCCGAAATCACCACCCATGGCATCAACAGCTATTTTTATTTTTTTATTCTTTTCGTTTTCACTCATTGAAATCAAACCTCCAATCCGGCGAGCATCAGACTAGCTTTACCAGCTGTGCTCTATAGCATTGTGCTTGCAAACATTCTTGCAGGTAACTCCATGGTTGCCAGTGCGGCAGGTTATAAATCCAGGGCATAATGCAGACAGGCGCTTTATCGCCGTTTGTTTAACCTCAGCAACCTTATATCCATCACGTTGTACAAGGCAAAATATACCTGCAGGGCAAACATCTGCACATTTCCCACATCCATCGCATAATCCCTCATCCAGGCTAATAAAGTAACTGCCAGTACCGTCTTCGTACCCGTATTGCATTTTAGTCCGATTGGTATGCGCAGATTTATCCCGCGCAAAAAGTGCAGCTCCGATAGCCCCACATAGCTGAGGATCATCACAAAGCTGTGGTTTCATTTGCACTTTCTCGGCAATCTTTGCAACCAGTCCACTATTTTTAGAAATACCTCCAGTGATGGCAAAATCAGCTTCTATTGATACTCGTTTTAAAAGATTGAATGAACGTGTCGCTATCGCTTCGTGCAGCCCGGCCAGAATATCTGCCCGAGAAACACCTTTTCTGAGATGCCTCAGGGCTTCTGTTTTAGCAAAAACAGCACATATTGTATTGAATGGAATCTCGTGATTCGAACTAAGCGAAACCGTGCCGATTTCATTAAGCGGAATGTCTAACACATCAGCTATCATTTCCAAAAAACGGCCGGTTCCTCCAGCGCATTTGTCATTCATAACAAAGTTGGTTACATTACCATTGCCATCGCAATTGATAGCCTTACAATCTTGCCCGCCCATATCCAAAATTGTGCGCACGGTAGGGAAATACCAGTTAATTCCTTTTGCATGCGCACTTATTTCTGATACATTTTCATTAGCATAGGGCACCAGCACGCGCCCATACCCAGTTGCTATGGTATAACTTATTTCACCAGCTTTGATACCAGTACCATTCAGTAATTCATTGAGCAGTTCTTCTGAAGTTTTTACGCTTTCTGCACCCGTATCCCTAATAGCAGAGGAAATAATAGTATTATTCTGGAGCAATACCGCCTTCGCCGCTCGCGATCCAATATCAACCCCTGCATATATCATTGCTGGAGCTCCTTTTTTATCTCTTCCCCGGCCAAAACGGCTGCCCCCATAGCAGCAACACAAACGGGATTCTGAGGCACATAAATCCGCTGCTTCAGTTCTTTTTCCAGTGTTTCCACCAATCCGGCGTGAAGGGCAACACCTCCAGAAACTGCCAGGCATTCACCCGCACCGATTCTTTTACACATTGTCTTTATTCGGGTAGATACTGACAGATAGATACCAAGAATAATCTCCGGCAAGGGAGTCGGCGGTACGCGATGTACATGAGAAATTACTTCCGATTCTGCAAATACCGCACAAGTCCCGGTGATTTCCGCCCCTTTTTCAGCTCGGCGTGACAGCTCTGACATCTCTTCAAAGCTGAGCTTCATCAGTTTAGCCATCTGCTGCAGAAATAAACCGGTGCCAGATGCACATTTGTCGTGATTTGCCCAGTCAATTACCCTCCCCCGATTGTTAATCTTTACTACAGAAGAACTTTCTGCCCCAATGTCAATCACTGCTCTGGTGTCTGGCGCATACCAGTATATTCCTCTGGCCAGGCAAGTTGTAATAGCTTTTGATCCGTCTGCAAAACTCACCTCTTTACCACCATTACCAGTGGTGATTACATATTTTTCCGGATTATCGTCAGCTCCTGCTTTTTCGAGTGCTTTGGTCATTGCCACAGAGGCCGATGCATCTGCCTCATCAAGAGTATTACTTACCTCTGAAGCAAGCAGCTGGCCATCGTTCATTACCACTGCCTTAGTCGTTAGGCTGCCGATATCAATTCCAATAGCTAGCATTATTAGTTTCCCCTATAAAATTAACGATCTTCGAGCAGCTCAAAGAATCTTTCCAGTTTCTCCTTTACTTCATCTTCACTTGTAACCGTCTGGTCAACTACATCACAATCCAGCGTTAGTACGGGAACATCCACGTCTGCCAAAGTATCTTTAAACAATTTAATTGTTGCACATGAGTGCCGGCACCCTACATCCGCATAATATACCGCTCCGTCCACCCTCCATTCCCGAGCACATTTCTTGATAGCTCCCAGCGCGCTCTCCCCCAACGGGCCATACATTCTAGCTTCAGGTATCATGTATGATTTTTCCACCACCGCTTCAATGGGGCGCGATGCATCCAAGGTACCTTCACCCCAAAAGGTAAAAAATGGCTCAATCACCGATACCGCACCAGACCGGATCGATATTCTCTCCAGAAAAGCCATCAAATACATAGGCGGAATAAACAAAGTCATCAGTCGGAAACGCTCATTGGGCACTGCACCCTTTTTCCCCAGAATCGCTTTCTCCATCTCTTTTTTCAACGTTTCCAAATATTCAACAGATTCCGGCTGCCCGGGAAAGAGGTAATCTATGGTAAGAAGCTCTAAAAACCCCAGGGGACTAAAGGGAGTAGGCACGTTCTTGCGTAATTCATTTATCTCCCTGGTGAGCTTAATCTGACGATCTGTTCTTTCAACTATTTCGGAAAGCCGATCATAATCCATCTTTTTACCAGATTGCTTCTCGAGAAAAGTGATCATATCCCTTAGCTCATCAGCCATATAAGCTTTTTCCAGATCACTATCCTTAAAAGGGCGATCCAGGAAAAAACCGGGGCAATCACAAATATCCATCACCAGTTCACCGCTTTTAGCAGTGTTATCGCACACCATGTTAGACCATACCATTACATCTGGTTTTGGGATGGCGCCATTGGCAAAAGCGCCGGCC
>JAQUNW010000021.1 GCA_028717385.1 Dehalococcoidales bacterium
GAATACCTTATATGGTACAACACCGAAAAGGTTCACCGGGGTATTGGCAAAAAGGCTCCCCTGCGTTATTATCTGGATAAATTTATCGCTAACCCTGAAAAGTCCAATATGTGCTGGACCCTTACACCATTGTATTTTATTTTGGCAACGAATTATAATTAATGCAAATTATTATTAAAGGGAGTGAAAGGATGATCAGGGAATTCAAGGCATTCATCATGCGGGGCAATGTGGTAGACATGGCAGTCGGTATTATTGTTGGTGCCGCATTCGGAGCGATTGTAACAAGTATGGTAAACGATGTCATTATGCCTCCGATCGGCCTCTTACTTGGAAACATCGATTTTTCTGATCTGATGCTTGTACTAAAGGAAGGGGCTACACCCGGACCGTATGAATCACTGGCGGCAGCCAAGGCTGCTGGAGCAGTGACTTTAAACTACGGAGCCTTTATTAATACGATTATTATCTTTCTCATAATAGCGTTCGTAGTCTTCTTCTTTATTGTTCGCCCTATAGCCAAATTGTCAGCTCGGGAAAAAGCAGCTGAACCAGCCGCTCCTGCAACTAAAGCTTGCCCTTTCTGCTATACCACCATTTCTGTAAATGCAACTCGTTGCCCGAATTGTACATCAGAGCTCAAGTAATAGCACATTAAGTTTTCGTTGGAATGAATAGCCAGTAAAAGCGGAAAGAATTACGGTAGCGATAGCATCTCTTGACAGATGGATGTCGCTGCCGTAATTCTGTTTTTGGCTAATGCGGTTTATTTTGGAGGAGTCTGTCAGGAACACTTCATTCAAAGGCAAGGCGCTGCATTAGTACTATAACCGTTAAAGGTTCATACCAGCCTTGTTTCAAGCTGGTATGAACTAGTCAAATATCACGCTTGAGCTCAATTCAAAGCCATGGTTGAAGGACTGTGTTACCCAACCCTGTCGGGCGGTAACCTTTATTTCGCCGGTTATTATCAAAGGTACGGCATCCTTTTCCTTTAAAGCTACAATTTCGTGTTCGAAAATTGTAGTCTCGCCTTTTGGAGAAAAATACTGATCACGGGCTTCTCTCGGGTGTATCATAGTGTTCCATTGGTTCATTGGGGTAACAATATAATCGGTTTCATCTATCTTTACCTGCCAGTCTAACATTGCCACTTCAGCGGTTAAACGTGCGGGATTGGATATTTTTAAGGTAAATATATAGGTAAATCGAGCTGGATTTTCCAGCCGCTGCATAGGCGCCATAGAAACAAGGTTGACATTATTGAGGGTTTGTTCAATAGCTTTTCTGGCAACTGCAGTAGAATAAATATGAATCGAGCCGAAGATTACAGCGGCAACGGCTATTACTCCTGCGGCTGTAATCAATATTTTTTTTAAGTCCATGCTTTCCCTCTCAAGCCTGGTTGATGTGTGAAATCCCTGTATAAGGCCTTAATACCTCAGGAATATCTATTGTGCCGTCGGAGCACTGGTAGTTTTCTATTACGCTGATCAGCACCCTGGGCAGGGCCAAGCCAGAGCCATTGAGTGTGTGAACATATTCTGGTTTGGCTTCGGGTTCCGGGCGATAGCGTATATTGGCTCTCCTGGCCTGAAAATCTCCGCAGTTGGAACAAGAGCTTACTTCCAGCCATTCATTGCAGCCAGGCGCCCACATTTCAATATCGTAGGTACGGGTTGAAGCAAAGCTGATGTCAGCGGTGCACAATTCTTTTATGCGATAGGGTATTTCGAGCCTTGCACAAATCTCTTCCGCATTACTTGCCATTTTTTCCAGTTCTTCATTTGAGTTTCCGGGAACAGCAAATTTGTACATCTCGACCTTTTCAAACTGATGACCGCGTTTAATGCCACGGACATCTTTTCCGGCGCTCATTTTTTCCCGGCGAAAACAGGGGGTATGAGCTACATAGTATAGCGGCAGTACTTCGGGTGAGAGGATTTCATCCCGGTGAAGATTTGTCAGGGCTACCTCGGCAGTTGGGATAAACCAGAAATCTTCTTCGATATCACGGTAGAGGTTATCGGCGAACTTGGGAAGATTGGAAGAACCTATCAGGGCTTCCTGGCGCACCATAACTGGCAGATAAGTTTCTTTGTAGCCATGTTCTCGAATGTGCATATCCAGCATAAAATCAATCAGCGCCCGTTGCAAAGTGGCTCCCATGCCTTTAAGAACGTAAAAACGGGAACCAGAAATTCGCGTCCCGGCTTCAAAGTCTATCATGCCCAATCTTTCGCCGATATCCCAGTGCGGCAATGGAGTAAAATCGAACTGGCGAGGAGTTCCTACTGTTTTTGCAACTATGTTGTCATCTTCGCTTTTTCCGATAGGAACGGTGGGCTGCGGGATGTTCGGTACCCTTAAGAGGCGGTCATTAAGACTGAATTCAATTTCCCGTATTGTATCTTCGAGGTTTTTAATTTGGTCGCGAATCAGGCGGCCTTTTTCCCTGGCAGCTTCTCCGTTTGCTTTGGAGGATGCCTTGCGTTCCCGTCTGAGCTCTTCCAGTCTTGCCAGATTGCTTCTCCTCCGTTCGTCAAGTTCAAGTATTTCGTCGATGGGGGCTGAGTCATTACGAGCGGCAATTGCATTGCGTACCACATCCGGATTTTCGCGAATAAATTTTAAATCAAGCATGTGCTACTCCAATTCAGGATATTCGCCTACCAGCAAAGAAGCTTCAGTGACTCTCTTTTTTAATTCAGACTCGGCGAGTGCTTCAGCAGCAACAACGGAAACCATGTCGATAATTTCCGGGATGGGCGGTTTCCCCAATGCGGATGCGACGCGTGTCCCCAATTTTCCAAGAACCGTATGAGAACCTTCGTAATCTGGTTTCTTCTCAACTAAAACCTGGCATGTATCGTACTCTTTGGCTGCTGAGTTATAGTAATCCAGGGAATAAAGGGTTTTTTCTTCCCTGTTCTTTTGTGGAACGCCATCGATTTCATCCAGAACCAGGTTTATTGCTCCATCAACAATTTCATTGTATACAAGGTCAAGAAAGCCCTCTCCTCCGCTACACTGGGCGTAACGTTCAAAATCAAGCAGGAAGAAGGTTAACATTTCCATGTGTACTTTATAGTCTTGCTCGGGGGTTATACCATCTTCCATTAATATCTCATACATATCCGAAAGGAGTGTGCCAGTTGTGGATAAAGACCATGCAGCTATAGTGCTGGCCAAGTCTTCGATGACGGCATTTTTACCCTGCGCGTTTTTAATATTAGCCATTCTATGGATTAACCTCTCTCTTTAAGTTGTGGAAACAGTATAACATCTCTGATAGAACCCTGATTAGTGATAAGCATTACCAATCGATCAATACCCAATCCCAATCCGCCGGTAGGAGGCATGCCATAAGAAAGAGCTTTCAGGAAGTCATAGTCAATTTTTTCAGCAGATTTCTCATCTTCGCCATGGCATTCTTCCATTTGCTGGATAAAGCGTCGTTCCTGTTCCAGTGGATCATTGAGTTCTGAGAACGCGTTGGCAATTTCCATGCATCCAGTAAATGCTTCAAACCGCTCTACTATGGATTCATCGTTGGTTTTTGATTTAGCCAGCGGGGACATTTCGATTGGGTAATCAACCAGGAAGGTTGGCTGGGTCATATGTGGCTCAACATATAAGCCCAACAGATTGTCTAACATCTTTGCCCAGTTACTCATTGGATCAAATGGGATATCTCTTTCCTTGAGAATTTTCTGGAGCTTTTCTTTACTGCGGTATTCGGTGAAATCAATGCCGCTTTTTTCTATTAGTGCTTGTCTTAAATCCCAGCGACGCCAAGGGGGAGTGAAATCAATCTCGGTATCCGCATAAGGTACTTTATAGCTACCTGTAACGCTTTTTACTACCGAAGAAACCAATTCCTCTACCATGCACATAACGACCTGATAATCAGCATAGGCTTCGTAGCTTTCCATCATGGTAAACTCAGGATTGTGTCTGGTCGAAATGCCTTCGTTTCTGAATATTCTGCCCAGTTCATAAACCCGATCGAAGCCGCCTACAATCAGTCTTTTCAGCGGTAGCTCCAGTGCAATACGCAAGTAAAGTTCCCTGTCCAGGCTGTTGTGGTAGGTGATAAACGGCCTGGCTACTGCTCCACCGGCGCTGCTGTGAAGTACAGGAGTCTCTACTTCTAAAAACCCCCGGGAATCCATGAATCTTCTTATTGATGTGATAATCTTCGAGCGGGTGACGAAAACATCCTTGACTCCCGGATTGGAAATAAGGTCAAGGTAGCGTTGGCGGTATCTGGTTTCAACGTCAGTAAGACCGTGCCATTTTTCGGGCAGTGGTTCCATTGATTTGCTCAGCAGTTCCAGGCGGCTCACTTCGAGTGTTGGCTCTCCGGTTCTGGTTCTGAACATTTTACCGCCGACTCCAATAAAGTCACCGATATCAAGCTCTGTAAATATATTGGCTGATTCTTCATCCAGATAACCCGACTTAAAGAGAAGCTGGATTTTTCCAACGCCGTCCAGCAGATTTGCAAAGCTGATTTTACCCATTTTCCTTAAAGCGATAATCCGTCCGGATAGTGATATTTGGCTTGGTTCTGTGTTATCAGCCTCTTGTGCTGAAAGCAGACCAACAGCCTGGGTTGAGGTATGCGTGCGGTTGAAACATGAAGGATATGGGTTTATTCTTTTAGAGCGGAGGCGCTCAATTTTTTCCTGTCTTTGGGCAGTGATATGCTCGAGTCGTGAAGTCATGTGTCTCCTAATAAGTAAATAATTGGTGTCCAATAGCTTTGAGGCTATTATATTTGATAACCCGTCCCAGAGTAAAGCATAGGCAGTTATCTTGGACGTTGACAGCTTTTTTTCTGTCTATGCTGGTGGCAAGTAATGTGCCATAGCAGTCTACTATTCTACAATGCAGAGTTCTGTCAATTTTTTAACAATTTCAACCATCGCACGTGTTTCCTGATTACACCGGGTAAGTAAGTTATTCCGAATGGAAGCTACCTCATCGACAGGAATGTTTTCCTTGGATAAATCCATAAAATTAGTACCCGTCAGACTCTCACTAGCTATGGAATTAGTCTCATAATCCAAGCTGGTAATGGCTGGCAGTACTTTTTCGAATGACACCACATCTTTCTGGGATGGATGATAATAATGAAAATCGTCAAAAGGTGAGAGCAGGTCTATTAGTCTGGCAATTATACCCTCAGACCATTTTTGGTACCGGGGGAAAGCTAGCGACAAGTCCTGTAAGACTCTTGCCTTAAACTGATAGTCACACACTATTACGCTGCCATGCGGCTCAAGTAACTGGCTTAGCTTTTCAGCAAACTGGAGACGGGGATCGCTGGTGCTATTCGCAAGAAAGGAATGGTGAACTGGCAGTGCGTTTGGTTGCTCCGCAATTTGGAGAGAAAATTGAAACGGTACGTGTTGATATGGGCGGGTGCCATCGTAGATCGGGATAGCTGGATTTATGGTTTTAATCTCTAGATAATATCTGGGGTACTCAAGCTTTTCCAGAAAGCTGCATATTTCGCCCTTGTCTATATGGAATTTTCCTGTTGTAATACATTCCTTTTGGATTGCTTGCGTGCGGGTAAGGCTGATTTTGCTCGGTATATCATTGATAGTGCGTATTCCCTGTTCATATAGTAAAAAATTCTTTGCTTGATTCCCATTCAATTCAAAAATAGGATTTTCCGGTAAGGATTCCCAGCAAACTGGTTTGAGATCACATGTATATGGCGAAAGGCAGTAATCGCCGATGATACCGTCAGGGCTATTTTGGCTATCCATAATAGAAAGCATGTTTCTAATGCGGTCTTCCATTCCGATGCTCGCATCTTCGACCGCGCTTGAGATGTCCTCTATGGCAAAAAGGTCCATCGGGTCGACCTCGCCATATTTTACATAATTCGTATCAATATAGATAAGGAAACAGCGGCCGATGTTGATTCCTGATTGCTGATATACGCGCTTTTGAAATGCGACATCATGAAAGTGTGTCTCCTTTGTGCCTGTTGAACTTTTTACTTCGTAAATATCCCAGGTATTGTTTTCTGCTGGATTGAGGATATCTGCCCTGGAATATAAGCGTCCACAAAGTATTCCTGCTTCAAAAAGAGGCTTGCGTATGTTAAGCAATTTCTCTGTCTGCCGAATATTACCCATAAAGTTATCTACCGGGATATCGATTCCTCTGGGGAAAAGGCGTTTGGCAAAGCGCCCAACCAGATTGCCTTCATCAAATCGATGCTGGGTGGTTTGGCTAACCTCTGGAAAACTGGATGGTTTATGAATGTAGGCCCAGAGCAGCAACGGACAACGAAGCCCGGCAAGGTATTTTGATTTGGAAAGCAACTTAGATGCCAATGTTTTTTCCTCCCGTAATCTGGTGAACGAACACTGTTTGAGTATAGCATACCACAGCCCCTGGGCAGGTTAGCACAAGGAAGGAGCTGTAGTATGAATACTTAACTAATGGTTACAGATTCACCAAGGGATTCGCCGCGAATATCAGGTTTGTAATATGAATATGCTGTCGAAACAACCCCCATGGCCTTCACCGGGTATAGCGCTTTTACCTGGAAGTTGAAGTCTATTATTTCTCCTGGTTTCATATTTTCTATATAAAATATGACCTTACGACCGGCAATTTCATATCGCTTGATGTTGTCCATGTTACTTACAATTGTTTGGAGGGAATCAGTTATGGCTTCAAAGCCTGTCGGGATCGAGATATCAGCGATAATCATCCCAGCCTCCGATACTTCAAGGCTGGGTAAGGGATTAAAGGCCAGTGTTACAGAAATATTGATGGTATCGTTTACTTCAACTGTAGTGGCGTCGTAATCGATATCAATCGCTAACATTTGGGCTGCTGGTTCGTGGCTTGCCTCTGGTTCGTTGAAGCGTTTAACTAACTGCCCAATAGCATCGCCGCTGCCTGTTACATTAATTTCAACAAGCTGATTGATGGGGAGTTCAATAATCTGTAAAACATCGTAATTGGATTGATTGATATTTATTTGTCGATTGACATCAATCCCAATCAGAGTGATGGCCAGGTCTGCATCGGACCGAATGCCAGAAGAATATTTGGTAAGTGCCTGGAGGGTAATTACAGTATCCTGAGTGGAACCATAACCACCGTAAGCATTACGTTTCGAAGTCAGCCATTTTGCCGCGCGAGAAGCATTGAAGTCATCGCCGTGTTGGATAAGCGCAAGAGTTGCGTAAGCTGTGTTCTCAATAGAAGCGCTACGATTTACATCGGGTTGAAATGCGGGCATGACGGGATCATTGCTAGTTATTGGTTCAGGTTCGATGGTTTCAGCTCCCCAATATAAACCATTTTCATCTTCCTGGGCAAAACTCATTAATGCATCATAAGCATCGCTTGCTTTGGCTGATCCGGCTAACTCTATTGCATAGGCGGTGATAGCTGCCGTATATGGGTCGGTAATTTTATTTACCTGGTTCTCCAGGTAAGCGGTTGCCTTCTGGGCAGCGGTATTTTCTCCAGCTTCAAGCAGTGCAATGCTGATAAAAGCGGTAAGGGCATTTTTACCTTTCAATCCGCCGAGCATATCCTGATGGTGTATAAAGCCAGCCTGATCAAAAGATCCATCCGAATTTTGATGGGATATTACCCATTGCGCAGCTTCGTTCAATACAGTTTCATCTATATATATCAGGCCTTTAGCCTGAGAAAAACATTTGAGTACGAAAGCAGTTAGCCACAGGCTGCCTTCCTGGTCCTGCATTCCAAAAGCTGAAAAAGAACCATCGGTGCGGCGGTAAGTGAGTTGACGCTGATAACCGGTAATCATGAGTTTTTCGGCCTTTGCCATAATCTCCGGTTTAATTTGGCCGCTGTCAATCAGGTAACGGGTAATATAGACGTCCGGGGCAAAAACAATCATGTTCTGTTCACCGCACCCGAACGGTATTTGCAGCAATTCCTCAAGACCGTCGATTGTCTGGGTTAGTACACTGGTAGTCAATGCAATATAAGATCTTCCGGAATCATCGATAATAAGCTCGGGTACAGAAGTGTCTATTATGCCGTGGAAACCAGCTGAAAGCATTAGATTCTCTACAATTTCCCGCGCAACTCCTTCAGGCTGTATGATAATTGTTTTGATAAGTGCATCAGCTGCCTGAGTTGATCGGGCAGAGATTTCAATGGGCTGAGTGCCTGTTTCGATTGGCTTGATCATGAAACTGGCGCCGGCTATATCATTGGCGGCAATATCTAAAGTCTTTATGCTTTCATCCTGCAGTTCAAACCATTCCTCTTCTGCAAGGCTTATCTGTACTTGTTGGGGGGTATCCAGATAGTTATAAACCGAGACTCTTATTGGAAACTCTTCTCCTCTGATAGCTGCATATGGCAGGTCGGCGGTTAAGAAGAAGGGTTGAAAAGTTACCAGGCTAGCTTCAGCTACACCTAGTCCGTTTGTCTTAGAAACGGCAACAGCTCTCAACATCCAGGTTGTAATCGAGTCGGGTACAGTTGCTGTATGTGCAGCAATACCATCTTTGGTGGTAATAGTATCAAACCACAGCCAGGTTTCGGGGAAGAATTGGCGCACTCGTTCTATTTCTGCCAGGGCAAGTTCACCAGTTGGCATTTGCGGAGCGGCAGTCGGAGGTATGGCACCAGCATTTTCAAGGCCAAATTCACCTTTTCCAAATAACCACCAACCGATTTTATCCAAAAAAGAACCGCTTTTAGCTTCATATGAACGACTTTCTGGGATTTTGTTATTGGTCATCACAACTACCCCGGCGCTTTTAAATACATCAGCTACGCCAACCGTAGTAGCATTTGGGTAGAAAGATAATTCGTGAATTTCTGCCTGTGGCTTCATATACAGTTTTTCCAGCTCGTTAAAAACCTGTTCCAGGTTCATGCGATTTTCAGCTAAGATAAAAACCGAACGGTCAACCGCTGCTACTGCGACTTTTGCCTCTCCTTCCGTATTAATCACGATCTCTACTTCATCACCTGGTTGTGTTTTGCTGCTGCTTAAAGAAATTTCTATATTGTTGGGGTAGCTGGCTTCGACATTAAACGGCAGGTAATCAGCAGCTACTTCGCTATTTGGTAATATCTGGTATACCAGCAATTTGGCCGAGGGTGCCATGAGAGGTGTGGCGGTGAACGAAATGTGGGGAGAGGTTGTAAAATCAGAAAAAAGAACTTTCCCTCTGGCTATTACTTCGTAATAAAAACTTCTGGCTTCGGAAGTTGAGTAGATATCAAATATGATTGTCTCCCCGGTTGAGGGAGTATCCTCGTTTGATTGAACGAGGTGAATGAAATTACCTGAGGGAGAGTAAGATGCCTGTAGTACAAGGTTGGTTCTAGCTGGCATACTTGTAGAATCGAAGGATATTTCACTGGCGTCCAAGGAAAGAGCAATGGCATTTTTAGGAGGGGTGATGGTAATAAAAGCCAGTCCATTTATGGTGTCTATTTCCTGGCGCTCCGATTTAAAGCTTTCGAATTCACTGTTTGAATAGTTAACAATTACTTCAATTTTAGAATCAACCGGGAGGCTATCCGGTGTTTGGCTGGCAAGCAGAAGCTTAAAAGGAAGACCCGGCTTGAACACCTGGCTTTCCGGAATAACCTTTAAAACCATTGGTGTTTGGGTTACTGTAAGAATCCGGCTGGTTTCTTCACGGTAACCGGTAGATTTTTCCTCGACACGTATATTGAGCTGGATATTACCCTGCCCTGAAGAAGCTGGAGTTCCAGCTACATAACCAACCGCTGGTAATTCGAAATCGACCTCTCCTTCAATACTACTGTTAACGGTGGCATATACTTCCCATTCTCCAACGTATCTTAGAGCTTCGATGGTCACTTCTCCCGTGACTGGTTTACCAAAGCTGTATTCAGCGGAGATCTTCCCGGTAATTGGTTCGCTGGCGAGTACCCATTCTTTTGGAACTTCAACCTTGATTTCATACTTGGGTAGCGTATATTCTGCAACTTGTACATCCAGAGTATTACTGGTTTTTGCCCCAGTCACCTTTATTTTCCAGGCTCCAAGGTTAGGTTCATCAGAGAGTGGAAGTTCGGCTTCAGCCATTCCCCATTCATCTGTGGTAACAGTGTTTTTAAATAGCTTGATACCTTTTGCATCTAACACCTCGATAGTTACCTCTTCGCTTGCTGGTAACAGTTCGCTATCCAGGGTTAGCACACGCATCAGGATGGTTTGATTAGGTTTATAAATCGGTTTATCAGTTTCAACGAGTATCAGATTACTACGGATAACAGTGATTGCAGCTTTGTCATTAAAACCGGTGCCCTTTACTTGAATTTCGTAATTGCCCTCAGGGGTGTCCCCGGGGATATCCAACAAAACATTGCCGTTTCCGCTTATTATTTGCGAACGGGAAACAATCTTTTTTCCATCTTTCAGAAGGTTTACTTCAACATCATCTGTTACCGGGGTATCTTTCGAGAGGAGGGACAATGAAAGGGCTTCGGTGCGCCCTGCATGCAATACTTCTGGCACAATTGCCATGTAGCTATCTGCTGCAGCCACCGGTTGACTATGGCATGAGGGCAACGCAGCTGTAATGATGATAGTTGCCAGTACCAGAGCAATTATTTTATAAATCTTTGTTTTCATAACATAGCCTCTTCTCCCTCAGGGCTGCTGCCTGCGTAGTATGGTATGCATTTATAACGTTAGCTAAAGTAAAAAGTTGTTGAAGCAGGGCACATATTTTCTTACAACGAGAAAGTTTACAGGGGGTTAGAGACCGAGCCAACTCACTACTTGTTTATAAAGAGAGGTGGAGAATTCTACTATACTGTCTTTATAGGTTGCTAGAGGTTCTGTTCCAAAAAATGCAAAGCCGATTGCAATAACCAGCATCAGGAAAAAAGTCGGGACGAGTTTAGGGCGGCGCCAGCTGTTTTCAGAGAGAACTCGGGCTAGATATACAAATATTACCAGTTCGACTATCAGTATAAAAACATAAGCGGAGTAATCTGCAGGAACACTTAACAGGAATATCTGAACACCCGCCCAGATAATCAATCCGGCCAGCGTCATTACAGCCAGGTTTAGCACCAATTTATAGAGTACACCTACTAGTCTGAAACGCGTGGTAAGCCGGCGGTGCCACTTATCAACTGCAAATATTGCAGACGCTCCGGTTATGAGTGGTATGGAAAACCCGATGGCGCTGATGTTATATATTACTAGCCCGGCAAGATAGCCAGCCAGGACTGACAACGCTGTTTTTAACCAGGGCATCCAGGCTTTTTCGGTGGAGGTTTGTGTTGATTTACCTTTACTGAAAGGATTTTTAAGCACCGGGCCAAATATTTTTAACGGAAATCCCTGGTTTTTACGAGCCGGCTGTATTTCGATGGTCACTTCCTCCCGGTCTCGGGTATTATTGCCAGTGTTTTCCAGGAGTATTGGGAGCTTGCATCGGGTTTTTATTTCCAGGGAGCTTATCGCAGTAGCTTCCAGGATTATTTCCAGCGGAAGAGGATTGGCGGTGGTTGATTTTACCTCCGATACCTTAAGCCATGGCGCTGGAGAATCATCTGTCCAGAACCGGGTAAAAGCACCTCCAGTATTATCTACTCTTATCCGTGCGGTTTGTTTTTCTCCGGGGGATAAATCTTTAAAGCTGATAAAAAGAGGGTCAATCTTCAGTTTGGGAGCAATATCCGCCGGGCTGTTTTCAAGGTTCTTGAGTATATTATAGGCTTCGTTTGTCCGCTTGAGTTCTTCTTCAGCCTTATGGCGGACTCTTTCAGGCAGATTAACTGTTTTATCGGGGTGAAGAAGTTGGGCTTTATAGATATATTGGGCGTGAATTTCCTCCGCGTTGGCGGTGGTAGGTACTCCAAGGATATGGCAAGCTTCTTCAAAATTCATAGTGCTAACGCTTGGTTATCGATCCTGGAGGAGGTAAAAGTTGGGAAGCGTCCGAGATTGCCTGGGAAAAGACTTCCCGGGTGACTTTACTTCCCAGCTCAGCGCGAGTTGCCAGTATTTTTAAAAAATCCTGCTCAGCATCATCGGTACCGATGGTAATCATATCAATATTGTCCGCCTTAGCCTTCTCGGCTTCCTTGATAGCGTTACGTTTATTATCCGGGCGGCCATCGGTAGCTATTACAATTACTTGAGTTTTGTCTTTTTTATCAAGATGATAATGTGCCATCTTTATAGCTTCGGCCATATTTGTTGAACCGCTGGCTTGCATGCCCTTGATATGCATTGCGAGCACTTTTAAATTATTAGTTGGGGCACATACGTGTTTTGCGCTCGAACTGAAGTTGATTAGCCCAACATGGTAGCCTTTATTAAAGGCATCTTCACTAAAAACCAGAGCTCCATTTTTGGCTTGTTCCAGTTTTGTTCCTGTCATGCTGGCAGAAGTGTCTATTGCCAGGTAAACATAGGCAATATCCCTCTCGAGCCGCATACCGACCGGCATACCTTCATGCTTGAGGGTAGTATTGCCTATGGTAATCGATACTTCAGGAGGCGTGCCGGTATTAACTAGCTCTATTCCCTTCTTCTCAAACATATACTGACAACCACCTTCATCAGAGTTCAAAGTTCAGTATAAAACTAATCTCAGCTTTATATCAAGACGGCTACTGAAGAGTAAGCCGAACGCTAACATAGTTGAGATCGACTTTCCCTGTCTGTTTAATAGTATTATTTATACGCTATGGCCCCGAAACTGTATAATAGAGAAAATATGAATCATTATGTGGGTACAGAGTATTTAATCTACGAAAGTCCAGCCCCGACTGAAGGTTGGGTCAAGGCGATTTTTATCGGGATTATTTCACTTACACTTATCCCAGCTATAATCTTAATTCAGATAGATTTAATTGGCGCGTGGATCATGTTTATAGCAACTGTTTTCGATGCTGCTCTTCTCTATTTTATCTTCCCCCGTAAATACCAAATCTTTACCGATAGAGTAAACATCGTACTTGGCAGGCCATTTAGTTACAGTTTTTCGTTATCTTCTGTACAAGGTTGCAGCCGGATCGACGGCTCTACCCCTTTTGTTTATTGGGGTTTGCGGCTTGCATCTTCCAATAAAGGCGTAATCGAAATAAAACGCCCTCGTGATATGGATGTGGTCATTTCACCCGCGGATCCCGAAACCTTTATAGAGCAGCTTAATCGAACTCTGAGTACCTACACCAAAACCATATAATCAGAATCCGGTTGCATTTGAGTCTTCGTTCGGGTTTAAAAAGTTTTAATGCAGGTCAAACGAGGCATTAATGGGTGGTAGAATAAACAGATAATCAGTGAGTGAGGGCAGCAATCAATGAAAATTACAAAGAATTTGGTAATGCTTTTATTCAAGGCTGCCAGTATGTTGCGGTGGAATGACAAAATGCGCCCGATAGAACTCTGCGAGCTGGATAAGCAAGCCCACAAAATGATTATCGCTTATATGCTTGCCCGGCTGGAGGAAAAGCATACTTCGGTGTCCTGGGTGGGAATCGTTGAGGGTGGCATTTTCGAACTTTTACAGCGAACAGTGCTTACTGACCTCCGTCCGCAAATATTCCATCGCATCAAAGAAAACAGGGAAAAATACCGCAGCCTGAATGAATGGGCATACCAAGAGCTTTCACCTGCCATTGAACCGCTTGGTAGAGATTTTTGCCAACGTTATCAGGAGTATTTTCAAATTAGCGATAATTCAATCAGTAAACGAATAGTCAGTGCTGCCCATTTTTATGCTACCAGATGGGAATTTGCCTTTATCGAGCGCGCCAATCCTAACGGATATGAAATAGATCAAATAAGACGGGATATTTTACGCGATAACCAGAAGTACTATGATCTTGAAGGGATGAAGCTGCTCGCACTCTATCCCAATTATAACGATTTTATCAATCTTTGCGGAGAGTTACGTTTTCAGCAGAGATGGAGCACCACACCGCGATTACCAAAAACGTCGGTATTGGGGCATATGCTGATGGTAGCAATTCTTTCTTATCTGTTTTCACTCCAGCTCGGCGCATGTAGTGCACGTCGGATTAATAACTTCTATACCGGGTTGTTTCATGACCTGCCGGAGGTTCTGACGCGAGATATAATTTCACCGGTTAAAAAATCCACTTCGGGGCTGGCCGATTTAATTAAGCAATACGAAAAAGAAGAAATGGAAAAAGTATATGCTCTTCTTGATCCGGAATGGCATGATGAAATCAGGCTGTTTACCGAAGATGAATTTGCTAATATTGTTCATATCGATGGCAGCATTGTAAAAAAGAGTTCTGAAGAAATAAACCAACATTTTAACCACGACAATTATAAACCAAGAGACGGCAGCCTGGTAAAAGCCGTTGATGAAATTTGCGCTTTCGTGGAAGCCTATACATCAAATGAGAATGGTATATCAGCCCCGGAACTTAGTCAGGCAATGGAGCATATTCGTGGTGCTTACCTTGGTAAAAAAATAGCGGGAATCAGCTTTGATGCGCTTCTAAGCGAGTTTGGTTAAGAGTTATCTTAAAACCGATAGATGTAAACCATAAAATAACTGGTATCCAGTCTTGATGTGAAGTTCGGTGCGTAGGTGATGGTTATATGGGATAAGGTTACATACAGTACAGAGAAGGTGGCAATTGATGCAGTTAAACGCGGTTGTAGCATTAATGCCGAGGAAATTGCCGGGGATATGGTGTAGAGTAAAAACGGGCTGAAGATTCCGCCGGTCGTAAACATAAGAGCGGCGCAAAAACACGTGTCAAACAAAAGTACTATTACATTATCGCAGTATCGGGGAAATCTGATATGAACGAAGGTTTTTATTGATGTATACAGTGATACAACAACAATGATTGACCAGGAGGGGAGATCAGCATACAGAAACGGGTAAGGATTTGATTGGAGATGCGAAATACCTATTGCAAGCGTGAAAATCCTATACATTGGAGGAAGGGTACTAAATAGTGAAAACCGCCTACGCACTACTTGCCAATCCCTCACTCGCGGCCGCAATTGCTCTGCAGAGGTTATCTTTTAAAGTGCAGGCATAACATCCCGCAGTACTATTGATATAGTACTAAGATACTACGCCAATTATATGAAGTCAATAGATTAAATGCCGATGTTGATAATAGTCTATTGTTTTCTTGGCCAATAAACATTTTATTTCATATTTGATTAGAGTAAATGTTTACATAATAAAAAGATCTGCAATAAATATAACTTTTAATCTATTAACGACTGGCTCCAGAAAACTAATCGGAGAAGGCAAAACTTTCGTAGAATTCGTCCACTACATCCATGAGTCTGATATCCAGAAGACGGCGCACTTCAACTGCAATACTTTTTGGTACTTCTCCATAATAAGCTTCGGCAATGCCGCCGGTAATACAAGCCATGGTATCAGCATCTCCACCTAGCGATATTGCCTTTCGTACCGCGTCTTCGTAGTTTTCCGATTCCAGGAAAGCAATAATTGATTGGGGCACCGAACCCTGGCAGGTAACGTCAAAAGAATAATTTGGCCGTATATCATCCAGTTTTTGGGAAAGATTATAACTGAACTTGCTCTGGATAAACTGGCGGATGTCATCTTTACTGCAACCACCTTTAGCCATAAAAACTGCTGCTGCCACTGCTTGGGCGCCCTTGATGCCCTCGGGATGATTATGAGTAACAATTGCGCTGGCTTTTGCGTGTGTCAATACTTCTTCAATTGTATCAAAAGCAAAGCCCGCCGGGCTTACTCGCATGGCAGAACCATTACCAAAACTGTTGTAGGGCTGGTAGCTGTTACTGACGAGCCATTTAGAAAACCTTTCACCATAACCGGCACCGGGAAATTTACGCCCATATTCCTTTAGATAACATTCATACTGGCCATTGTTTAGTATACAATCGGCAATGGCAATCGTAAGAACACTATCATCGGTGAAGGTGGAGTCATCGGTAAACAAGGGAAATTCGGTGGTTTTTACCGGTTTGAATTCACGAGAAGAACCTATTATATCTCCTGCTATAGCACCTAGCATGGTTTGATTATGGCATTGGGTAAAATCTTCGTCAATATCTTTGTTGTGGTTCTGCTCATTAATAGATGTAATGTTTTACGAATAATATTATCGTGTCGCACCTTCCCGGTTTTTACTTATTTCAAGTACTGGGGAGAGTTTTTTTGACAGGATGCGCCCAAAATGAAAGTTATAATCATACCAAGCCCGGGAGGTGGATTATGGAAGTAGAAACCGCGTCCCCCAAAATGAAAACTGGACTAGGCCAGAGGGATTTTTTGTATTTGGCAATTTACCTTATCGTGCTGGTCGTTTTGTCTGTGTGTATTCACGAAGCAGTACACATCATCGTTGCTTTGTTTAAAGGTATTGAATTTTCCCAGCTGGAGATAGGCTTTTGGGGTATTAATCCTTCTGTAACGCTCCCGCAGGGGCTTGATGATAATGTAAAAACCCCGATTTTCTATGCTGGTGGTATCACTGCTGGCATTTTATTACTTTGCTTCTATTTTATTTTCTGGTTCAGGAAATATCGGCGCAATCCTTCACGTTTGAGCTGGGCACTCGCTCTTACCACCATCGTTCTGGCTGCGGAACAGGTTTCAACCGGTTATCTGGAAGGGCACTATCATGCTGCCTATCTATATGGGGCTACTACACTTTTTTCTCCTACACATTTGTTCACAATAGCGTGGATGGTAATCGCAGTACTGCTGCACTTACAGCTATACCCAAGAGAAAGACTCAAAATCGTACTTCATGATTAGTGGAATCACTTCGTGGTTGTGATTAACCGGTTTACGCTTTTTTGTGGTCGTTTACTGGTGAGTTCAATGTCGTCTTGAAGGTTTATCCAGAACTGGGGGGTTGTACCAAGCGCCTCGGAGAAGAACCAGGTTGTCTCTGAAGTAATGCCACGCTTGCCCCGGATTATTTCATTTACCCTTTGCAGTGGCACTTCGATATGATGGGCAAAAGTGACCTGTATTACTCCCAAAGGTTTAAGAAATTCTTCAAATAATATTTTACCAGGGTGGGTTGCTATTCTATTATTTGGTAACATTATAATCTCATCATACCCATCACATGGTTGCCGCGTAAAGGTGTAATTGTGCAGGACAGGATTGAAATCATCGAAGAGTACTGGCTAATGGTGAGAATAAAACCAATTTCACCAATTAAGTGTTTTAGTTGTATAATAAGTAAAGTGAAAATCAACCGCAGTTTGGCCGGCTCTCTTTATATGCACCGCTTCCGCTAAGCGGGCTTTTTTATTGGGCAATCGCCTCGCCTGTATTATATTTGCATAACATCTATTCCTCTTGTATTTACAGTGCCGCTAGTATGCCCAAAACAGAATTTCCATGAAATTTATTAAGGCAGGATCAATTACGTATGCACCAGCGCGAGGATATTAGAAACATCGCAATAATCGCCCATGTAGACCATGGAAAAACATCCCTGGTGGATGTGATGCTCAAACAGAGTAAGCTGTTTAGAGAAAACCAGGCAGTGGGAAACCTGATAATGGACTCCAATGCCCTGGAGAGGGAGAAGGGCATCACCATCATGGCTAAAAACACGGCTATCGAGTATAACGGCGTAAAAATTAACATCATAGATACACCAGGCCACGCTGATTTTAGCGGAGAAGTGGAAAGAGTTATTTCCATGGCAGATGGTTGTTTGCTTTTGGTCGATGCTGTTGAGGGACCGATGCCACAAACCAGGCTGGTGCTACGCCATGCTTTGAGCCGCAAGCTTGCCACTATAGTAGTAATTAACAAGATAGATCGTCCGGAGGCTCGTGTTGCAGAAGTCACACGGATGGTGCAGGACCTTTTTCTTGAGCTGGCAACGGATGCTGACCAGCTTGATTTTCGTATAATTTATACCAGCGCAAAGCAGGGATACGCGGTAACACGCCCGGAGGAACGGCATGGGGATATATTGCCGCTGATGAACCTGATACTCCAAACAGTACCGGGGCCGCGGATCGAAGAAGGTTCCTTCCAGATGCTGGTTTCTAACCTGGATTATGATTCCCACAAAGGGCAGATAGTAATAGGTAGGATTTTCCGGGGCAGCATTGCTCCGCGTGATGATGTAGTGTTGATTGGAGAAAAAGGGCAACAACAGGCATTTACGGTAAATGAAGTATTCACCCATATGGGTCTCAAACGTTTGAAAGTGGATCGAATCGAAGCGGGGGATGTAGTGGCGATAACCGGCATAGATAGCGCCAAGATTGGCGATACACTTGCAAGTCCCGAAGAACCGGCAGCGCTACCTCGCATTGCGATTGGCGAACCCACGGTAGAGATGACTTTTGGCGTTAATACCTCTCCATTTGCTGGGAGGGAGGGACGTTTTTGTACCACGCGCCAATTAAGAGAACGCCTCTATCGTGAACTTGAAACCAATCTTAGTCTGCGTGTGGCGGATACTGATTCACCAGATACTTTTCTGGTGAAGGGAAGAGGGGAGTTGCACCTGGCAGTTGTTATTGAAACTATGAGGCGCGAAGGTTACGAATTCGAGATATCTAAACCAGAGGCTATTACAAAGGTTGTCGATGGCGTGTTGGTAGAACCGATGGAATCGCTTTTTATTACTACCAGGGATGAATATATTGGAGTACTTACCGAAATGCTCTCCTCCCGGCAAGCGCGTATGGTTGATATGGCAAGTGATGGATTGGGAGAGGTTAAACTTGTTTTTGAAATACCTACCAAAGGTTTATTGGGTTTCCGGAGCCCCTTTTTAACCTCCACGCGCGGTGAAAGTATTATGAATACCGTTTTTTTGGGTTACGAACCGTGGAAGGGAGAAATTATTTCCACACGCAACGGAGTACTGGTGGCTTCAGACGCAGGAGTCACTACCCCTTATGGTCTTGCTAATGCACAAGGCCGCGGTCTTACCTTTGTAGATTCCGGAATTCAGGTATATGAAGGTATGATAGTCGGGTTGAACTCTCGTTCTCAGGATATCCCGGTTAATGTGTGTAAAGAGAAGAAAAAGACCAACATACGTTCTTCAACATCAGATATCGCTGTAAAAATTACACCACCAATAAAGATGGATCTGGAGCAGGCTATAGATTTTGTGAACGAAGATGAACTGGTCGAAGTCACACCCAAGAATATACGCCTTCGTAAGAAACTGCTTACTTTTCACGACCGGCAGCGTGCGGCTGCGAACGCAGCAAGAGGCTAAAAATATGACTGCGTTATATTTGGACAAGGCTATTCATTTGCTGTGTCACCCTCACTAGCTGTGTCTTCCCCTGATAGTGTTCGTTTTCACATATGTAGTGTTCCCGTATAGATGTACCTAACTTACATAATAATCACGGTTTTTGCGATTGTTGGACACCCTGTAAATAATTGCCAATATCAAACCAGTAAAGAACCCGCCGATATGCGCCATGTAAGCCACCCCTGTTTCTGTGGCACTGCCCAGTGAACCCACACCATAAAACAGTTGCAGAAATATCCACGCGCCGATGACGATAATAGCAGGTAGGGGAACAAGCAAAAGCCCAAACAGAACCCTTATCCTGGTACCAGGAAACATCACAAGATAGGCACCCAGTACCCCGGCAATAGCTCCTGATGCCCCTAATGATGGAATACCCGAGTTCAGGTTAAACAGCATGTGGGCAAAAGTTGCCGCAAGACCGCAGATAAGATAAAACACAACAAATCTTGCGTGCCCTAGGCGATCTTCAATATTATCACCAAATATCCATAGGTAAAGCATATTTCCCAGTATATGCAACCAGCCGGCATGCATAAACATTGAAGAAAACAGTGTAGGAAATTCCCCAATAGGATTATGAATAAAACGAGCCGGGACGAAAGACCAGTTTACGATGAAAGCTTCTCCATTGGTCAGCTCGAAAAAGAACATCACGAAGTTGGCCAAGATAAACAAATAGGTAAACCAAGGAATTATATGACGCGGGTTATGGTCTCCCAACGGCAACATTTATCCGATAGGCCCCCTGTGAAATGATGATTGATTATAGGGGCTAAAAAGCATCTTTTACAAATGAAGCACCGCCTCCGGGTGTTATTTAGGATAATCTAGAACCCGGGGGGTGCATACCAGCCGGTGCCATCACAATCCGGGCATAGAACGCACTGCTTGCCAAATGGTGTTTTGAGTCTCATTTTACCGGCTCCATCACATTTTAAGTGAGGAACGTAATCTTTGTTAACCAGAATGTTTCCGGCACCTTTGCACACCGGACAGGTGATAATTTCTCCATCAAACCCGTCTTCAGGCACTTTCCCCTCACCGGAGCAGTAATTACAGGTTTTGGTTTCCATGTTTTCAAGCTCCAACTGTAAACCTCCGTTGTTACTATCGAATCTTGGGAATCACTCCGCTTGCTTCCAGCCTGTCTGCCAGTTCTGCCTGTCCCAGGTCCTCCAGTTTACCTCTGGTAAGACATTCCAGCCGGACAAGTTTTTGGGCAAGTTTATCACAGTAATCACAACTTGTGCATTCGTAACTACAGGTACTGGTTTTTTCAAAAAAGCCCGCTTTACCCAGGACCTGATTATCCAAACCGGCACCGTAATCAAGTGCATATTTGCTCAGGTTGGAGCACATGATATCCAGCAGGTCTCCATTCCACTGCTCTTTCATATAAGCTTTTACTGAGCGGAGCACGTGTGCAAGAGGCCGTTCTCTGCCCACAATCTTGAAAAAGCTGGTTACATCTGAGTACTTGCTTAAATCCTCGGGGCGCACCCAGCCGGATTTAAGTATCTGGGAGTGATCTTTTGCGGTAATCTCTGAACAGCCTGCAAAAAAAGCATCGCCTTCCACTTCACCAAGTTCTCTGGACTTATGGGAAATATAGTTAAAGTGGAATTTCCGGTAAGGGCATTTATACAAACATCCTTCGTTTACCATCAGCTTGATTTTTACGCCGGTTTTTAGCTTTATTTCCTTTAAAAGCTCAAGGTTTCGGTTGATGCTTGTATCCGGGGTTATCGTATTAGCGCCGGATTGGGCAAATATGGAAGCC
>JAQUNW010000022.1 GCA_028717385.1 Dehalococcoidales bacterium
TAAACAGGATGATAATACCCATGAAAGAAAACAGCATGGAAGTTGATGTTATAAAAACATACTTAAGTGCCGCGGTGATGTTTTCCTTTGCTTTTAACGTAACTATAAGCACGGCCGAAAATACCGTGGATAATTCAATAAATATCCATAACAGAACAAGGTTATTAGATAGAAACCCCATGATAAGAATCAGTTCTAGTAAGCAAAAAGAGCCATAGAAAACCGGTAGCAAAGATACGTCGATTTCCTTTTGGTTAAGCAGGCTATCTATGTAACCGCGGGAATATATGGCCGCCAGCAAATACAAGCCGGCTGAGATCAATATTTCAAAAATTGCCAATGTGTCCAAATAAAAATATCCGTTGCCGGATAATTCCACTGGCCGGTTGAAGCTAACCATCCATATGCTTAATCCCAAATACACAACTGTCTGGATTATGACCAAGCTGCTATAGTGGCGATTATCTGCGTGTTTATAAAAGCGAGAAAACCATAGTATCAGGCATAATGACACAAGCGCAGGTAAGCTGAGCAACCAGATAATATGTTCTATCATTGCTCTTCTGCTTCCAATCCGAAGTTGCGCAGGCGTTCGTGGAAAGATTCGATAGTGGAATCAATACCAAAAGCCAACAGGCTAGCCAGTACCAGGATCATGAGCAGGTCAACCAGGATCAACACCTCGACAATAAAAGGCAATTCTGCAACAAATAAACTGAAGAGTAAGACCCCATTTTCCATGGTGAGGTAACCGACAGTTTTTGTGATGACCTTACGCCGGCTAAAAATAACCATCATTCCCATCAGAGCGAGCGACACACCTATGACAGCACCAAGCAGGAAGAGGGTATCAAAGTGTAGCTCGTCGCTCAATTTAAAAAATAATCTGTAAACTCCAAAAAGCAACCCGATGCTGATTAGTATCGAGCTGATGGGGGTCAAATACCGGAATTCTAAGTCTCTTTTAATGGATATTTTTTGTAAGACGGAACGTAAAAATAGAGGAATAATTATTACTTTGCTAATCAGTGTTAGCAAGCTTATGAGAAGCAGGCTAAAAATTCCTTCCTGCCAGAAGAGAACCAGCGCCAGCAATGCCAAAAACAGAGATTGGGCTGAATAAATAGAAAACAGCGAATTCAATGAACGTTGGGTAATAATAAGCACTGCAGTGCCCAAGATTAGCACAAGCAGGATCCTGATTATAACTGAGATTAATATGGCGTCATTCATAATATCAGCTCAAATACGACAGTAACGAAACAAAGAAAAAGAGCCACCATGAAAAAACTGGGCAGCCTGAAAAACCTGATTTTCGCCAGGCTGGATTCAAAAATAGCGACTATTGCACACAATATAGAGCCTTTGATAATAAAACTGATCGCACCTAGGGCAATACCTGGCAGGGAAAAGGTGGCAGCCATTCCCTGGGGAAACAGTAAATTGATTAACAAGGCCATAAGCAGTGTTTGCTTTACAGCGTGGCTTATTTCCATTAAAGCCAGATTAGGGCCAGATTGTTCCAGAACCATTGCTTCATGAACCATGGTAAGCTCAAGATGTGTTTCCGGATTGTCAACCGGCACCCTGGCTGTTTCAATAATCAAAATAATAAACAAGGATATTCCTGTTAATAGAAGGGTTGGGAATCCCAGCAATGAATTTGTCATAGTGGCAGAAAACATTTGCGTAATATCGATTGTATTCAATACGAAAGCAATTGCAGCGCATGTGATAATGGTAATTGGCTCGGCAATTGCAGATAGGCTCATCTCGCGAGAACTACCCATTCCGCCAAAAGTTGAGCCTGCATCGAGGCCGGCTAAGGCCATAAAAAACTTGGCCGATACCATAAGATATAAAAACAATATAATATTCGCCGGAACAGAATCCGCGGGAGGTAAAAACAACACTGGGACCAATGTTGCAGCGGCAATTACAAAACCAATATTCAGATACGGAGCTAGCCTCATAATAAAAGAGGCGTTTTTGGAATAAACTATTTCCTTTTTAAAAAGCTTATGCAATTGAAAATATGGCTGCCAGATTGGAGCACCTCTTCTCCTCTGGGATATTGCTTTAACCTTGTTAATAATACCCATAAATAGCGGGGATACCAGGATGATAAAAAGAGTATTCAGTAGATAATAGATTAGTGTAATGGCCATTATAGCCACCATCCCGCTACCAGAATAGAAATAACAATGGTGATGAATCCGTACAATATGAAATTATCCAGATCTCCGTTTTGCCAATTGGACATCCAGCGCCCGAAGCGCATGGTCAGTCGAGCAATGGGGAGATAGATGCGCTCTTCGAAAACCTGCATCGTTTTGATTTCTGCCTTGCCGTGGTGAATAACTGATCTGAAAGCATCTATAAAACTGCGTTCGAGAATTTCTTTCGTACGAAAGATTGGGCTGAAAATCTTGATTATTGGCTGAGAAAATCCAGTAGCTGTATATTCTGTGCAGCTATTAATATTAGCGGAGCCGCAGTTCCAGGTCTCAGTTATTCTGACCGGGATTTTTAGCCATCGGACTATCAAAACCAACGTGAGCATGGCTACAAGAATTGTTATGGTTATCGGTAGCATGTTGGGCATCGGTAAATCTAACCCCATTAATCGGAAGAAATGAAATGATCCAGCGCCGAGCACTATGCAGAGGCCAGCCAAAATCGCTGGGGCAACAATCATACTTCGGCTAGCCTCGCTGGCTTGCGCGGCGGCTTTTGCACGTGGCATTGCTAAAAAGGTAATTCCGAATGCTTTCACAAAGCAGGCGGCTGCAAGCGCACTCATAAGAGCAAACGCTGCCAGGGATGCAAATACCCCAATTGCAATAAATAAACTGGGTATCTGGAAAGCCCCGAAGTATGACTGGAATAATAAAACTTCACTTGCGAAGCCATTCAGGGGAGGCAGAGCGGAAATGGCAGCAGCTCCTATTAAAAAAATGGTGGCAGTAGCGGGCATACGCTTGATCAGTCCGCCCATCTCTTCAATATTGCGGGTGGACATAGTATTGATTACGTTTCCCGAACACATAAAAAGCAAGGCTTTAAAAAGCGCGTGATTAAGAGAGTGAAAGAGGGCACCAGCCAGGCTCATGAGCGCCAGTGTATCCAAACTGAAGAATGTGAAGATACAGTATAGCCCCAACCCTACTACTATGATCCCAATATTCTCAATGCTGTGGTAAGCAAGCAGTTTTTTAAGATCATGCTCCTTGAGGGCGTATATTACGCCCAGGACCGCTGATATTGTTCCCGTCACCAGCAATATCATACCCCACCACAACGGTATGGTTTCCAGGTTCAGTGTAATTCTGGCTAAACCATATATAGCGACTTTTAACATTACCCCTGACATCAGGGCTGATATATTGGAGGGGGCGGCTGAGTGAGCATATGGAAGCCATTTATGCAGAGGGACAAGACCTGCTTTAGTGCCGAAACCGAGCAGGAAACCCGTGAGTACAAAGTTAATCGATGTAATTGCCGGTATAGATATATTCACAGACATAGTACCGGTTGAGTAATAGGTTGTAAGGAACGAAAAGAATAGAAAAACGGTGCTGAGTTGAGTCATCACCAGGTAATAAACGCCAGCTTTGATACTTTCGGTTTGCTCCCGTTCAAGCACTACCAGGAAAAAAGAACTTAAGGACATAATTTCCCAATTCAGTAACAACGTGAAGTAATTTTCCGAAGCTACTACTCCTATCATTGACGCCATAAATATTGCCATTAGTCCTATTAGCCAATGGCGTCGTTTAGAATTGTGTAAATGTTCGATATATCCAAAGGAGTAGACTGTTGCACAAACGCTTACGATGCAGATGATCAAAATGAAAAAAGCGGATAAACGGTCAAGATAGAAATTTATTTCTAAAAGATTACTTACTTCAAATAGTGGTATCTGTAGATTCACGTCTCGAATTAATGTAAAAAAGACAGCAACGATACCTGCTATGAGCCCTAAAAGGATAATTGACAAACTCAAACGGCGTACAGCAGCAATCGGTTGGATCAAGCCTAACAAGGCTACGACACCAGCCGCCAGAATAAGATATATGCCTATTGTAAACAAAACAGTAATCATAATTGTTGCTAGACAACCAAAAAGTAAAGGAAGCCCCTAAAGAGCTTCCTGTTGTATAAAAATTATTTCATTAATATCTACGTATTAGTAATTCTAGTTAAAACATCGGTGCGTGTCAAACGAATCAGGAAGGCAGGCGATGTGCCTGTTGTTAATCTTTCTTAATCAAGCGGTGTGCCAGAAAGACTTGCGCCACCCGTGATAGCAAGGCTTGGATTTCCAGATTGTTTTTTAGCCAAATATTAATAAAACCACTTGACAGTGCCAGATAAACATATTATATTATGGGTATATGCCCGAAATATAACGAAAAGGAGGATGTTATGAAACAGATTTTTGTAAGAGAGCGCAGTGTTGTTGGCGAGGGTGATATTGAACCCCGTTTCGCTGTAGTTTGCGTTGACGGCGATGATGGAAAACTCAAGTTTTACAAGACCCATCTGAGAAAAGCTGAGCTTGAAGCAATCGCAGAAAAAACAGGCTCTGAACTGATCTGGCTGCCATGTGGCGAGGGCGAAAACAAGATCCAGAGCGCAGTTGGCGGCAGGCGAAGGCATGCGCGCAGGCGCCATATTGCAGGTGAATAATGCCGCGACCCCGTAAGCACCGCCGGTTGAGCAGGCGCCATCTGGCTAAGATCTTCAAGCCTGTCGGTACAAGATCAACCTGTTGTCAACCGATTGTCTTGTTGCCGGAAGAAATTGAAGCTTTGAGATTGGTTGAAGTTGAAGGTCTTTACCAAGCCCAGGCTTGCGAAGAGATGGGAGTAGCACGCTCGACATTTCAGCGCATTTTAACTGAGGCGCGCCAGAAGGTTGCAGTTGCGTTAATTGAAGATATGGTTATTCTGGCTCCCGGTAACAGCGGAAGAGGGATCAGGGTTCGCTGGAAGTGTTATAACTGCGGCACAGTCTGGCGTGTAGTATACCATGACACTTATCAGGAGCCGGAAGAGTGCCCTAATTGTACAAGCCATGCAATTAGGGAAGCACAGAGAAGGCAGCATCATAGGCGGCATGGCAACAAGGGATTTGCACTGGGTGATTAGCTGCAGGCTTTGTAAATCGTTGTTCCGGTTTTCTCTCCAGCCATAGCCCGGGAAATATTACCGCTGACCAGGCCGTTGACAATGGTGAACTCGTGCATATTGATCGAGTTTTTCAGACACTCCAGCATGCTGCGCTCAACCGGCAGGTCGTTCATGTTCAACGATAGCAGCTCGTTTACTTCAATTGTATCGCCAATGAATCTGGCCTTTTGATCTTTTTTTGGGTCAGCGGTATAGACGCCCTGCTCGTCTTTTATCAGTATACATTTTCTTGCTCCCAGAACCTCAGCAAGCAGAAAAACGCCGGCATCGGTACGATGGGGAGGAATTCGACCTAGTTCCGGCGGGGTTTCAAAAAGTCCGTAAGGAGGCATGGCATGTGTAACTGGCAAACAACCTAGTCTCAGGTAATGAGACAGCTTGGTTAAATCATCATGCCCTATTTTTATTCCTCCCGATGGTCCCAGCACCATCGCTACCATCAGAGCGTTTTGCTCACTGATGCTCGAGGCTAGTGAAGCAAGTACCCCCGCAGGCATACCTAATTCGGTGGCAATTGCATAAACGTGACGTGCCCTTGTTCCACCTCCGGTGGTGATTAATACCTCGTTGTGCTGCCGGATTGCTATCAGTTCATCCAAGATTGGAAGAAGAGCTTTTCTGCCGCGATCAATAATACTTTGCCCACCAATCTTGACCACAACCAGATTTGGCATGATCTTGAAAACCGGTCCGGTGCCGGTTTGTGCCAGCAGGTTCTTATCCATCAACGATTCACCCATCAGAGGTGATTCTATGTGTAATTTTCCGCTTTTATCACGCTTTAAACCCATATACTTGCCCCTTAATCTTTATTCAATAATCCAATAATACCATAAAAAAGAGACGTGCGGGTGTATCATTCGTGCTCGTTTTTGTCGTTCTGGAGAAAGGTTTTTCTTTAACTATGTAATCCTTGATGAGCATGTCAGTACGAAGAAGAATCTTCCTCGGATAGTGTGCCAAGACAGGGATAATACTATTTACCCGAATGCGCTCTTAACTTACGTTCAATCGGTCTCCATATTTCCTTTCCTTCCCCATCCTTTTCCAGGCGCACCCTTAGCCTTGGTTCTCCCTTTATCCGGGAAGGTCTTAACCACCCCAGGCTGTCGATCAAGGCGCTATCTGGAACGACCTGTCCTTCATCATCAATTATGCAAACCGTATCGGTTTTCTCTTTGACCAGGCCTGCGGTTATCAATCCGTTAACCTCTTTGATTCCTCTTAAGTGGACGTACCGGCCGTCATTTCCTCCCGCGCTCAGAGACACTGCTGCCAGTGCTCCAATAACACCATCTCCCGTTCCTCCAAGTTCAACAAGGAAGACTCCGAGTTTTTGAGCTAGTCTGTAAGCTTGTTGTTTGGATAGATATTCTTTTTGAGCTGAAGTTCCATAATCTTCAAGCTCCTGGTTGAATTGTTCAGGCTCGCATATACACAGGCCCGGGTCGGAACCAGGTTGAAAATGTTCAGCCAGGTAATCAATGCAAGGCTGGCTGAGGCTTTCAGCCGAATAACTGGTTTCGAAAAGCACACATTTGGCGCTGTTGTGTGAAGTATAAGGAATTCTGGGATCAACCAGCAGTTGATGGCGGATCACTCCTCTGTGACGTCCAAGGCCAAGTTCTTCCAGGCGTGAAGCCACCCCTCTGGCGATTTTTCCTGTGCCCGGTCCTTCCAGAATATCGGTGTCGTCTATGCCAATATAAAATATTTTTTTCATTTAAAACCCCTCTCATTACTTTCCAAAGGATACTTTAAAACAACTTGGTTATTGTTTGTCCTCTCTCAGGTCTCCGCCTCTTAGAACCGTGGCAATCATTTCATCATCAAGCTCCATATTAAAGAAAGTCTTATAGAAATACTGAACCTCTTCTCCCATTTCTACATGGGTAAATAATTCTGGGTAAACAGTTTTAGCTGTCCAAAGCAGAGCCAGTGGAGTTTCAACTGAACCGGGATGCCCCCAGCGTGATATTCCGTTGGGGAGCTGGTATACTTTTCCTTCCCTGACAGCAGAAATCCCGGACCATTGCGGGTGGGATGTTATCAGGCTGTAGGCGGTGCTTTCATTAACAATTATAACCTCCGGATCCCAGAATAGTATCTGCTCAATACTGGCGTAATAGTCATTACCGACCAGTTCGAGGTCTCCACCTACGGAAACATTAATTACGCCTGCTGCCCTAGTCCAATCTGCAGCCAGGGATGATTCATGGGTAGCCCTGGTAGCTTGATTTTCAGAATGATACAACCTTACCTTTTCGCCCTCTGGAATATCACCAACCAACTGGCTGACTCTGTCTATGGTATCCAGGTAGTAGTTGTTAAAGGTTCTGGCTTCAGCTTCCTTGCCAATTGCCTTGCCAATAATGAGTATGGCTTCGCGCTGTTCTTCCATGGTCGAGTAATCTACAACAATATAGGGCAGCCCGCTTTTATCCAGCTTTTCAACTTCTCTGTCATCTGCCACTGTATCTTTCCTCACCAGAACTACGTCTGGATCTATCCTGAGAAGCTCTTCGATGTTAATGGTGCCGCCCGTCCTTGGGGTTGATGCATTGGCTAATTCCGGAAATATTTCTACCAGCAGGATATCTCGCTGAAGGCCGCCGGGCACTCCTACCAGGTCGTTCCCACTGCCGAGTAGACAGACTGTATATCCGGCAAATGAATACAAAGCAGCTATCTTTTCAACTTTTTTTGGAACTTCTACAGCCCGGCCAACGCTGTCTGTAACTGTAATCGTCTCTTTATTTGTATCTGGTGTTGTAGAAATTGCGGGGGAATTGTTGCATGCGGCCAGTAAAAATACTGCCACAACCATCAACGCAATAGCGAAGTTTTTTATTTTTATCATTAATCGTTCCTCCTCCGCACTTGTTAGAATGTTTCCAGTGGTACTATTTGTTTGAGTGTCTCATCTTTCCATGTGTAGGAGATTAATTTGGATTTAATATTGAAGACATTTTCCATATTTTCCTCGGTCAATACTTCAACTGGATTTCCTTTAATAGTTATGCTTTTGTTGTTCATGAGTGCCAGGCCGGATTTGATTCCGGTGCCTTCAAAATAGAAAGCATGATTAGGGAAGTGGGTAGCCATTACTATTGTCAAGCTGGAGTCTTTGACCAGTTTAACGATAGCTTCCAGGAAGTTCAGCTCATTGCGGAAGTCTAGATGGGCGGTTGGTTCGTCCATGATTAGTATCGGAGTTTGTTGGGCAAGCGCGCGGGCAACTAAAACAAGTTGTGTCTCGCCGCCGCTCAACTGTGTATAAGGCCGGTCTCTGAACTGGATGATACCAACTTTCTCCATGGCTTCTTCCGCTATCCTTCGATCAGTAGGGGTAGGTGGAGAGAAAGTGCTGGTATGTGCTGTTCTTCCCATCAGTACGATGTCGATTGCCTTGTAGGGGAAAGGCTTTTCATGAGACTGCGGGATATAGGCAGCTATTCTTGCGACCTCTGGTGGTTTCATTCCCCTTACATTTCTGTTGTCGAGAGTGATTTGCCCATCAGTAAGAGCTAAAACCCCCATCATGCATAAAATCAGTGTCGATTTTCCGCAGCCGTTTGGCCCGAACAAGCAAAAGACTTCGCCCGGATTGATTTCAAGATCAATGTTTTCGAAGATATTTTCCTCTCCATAGGAAAACGTAGCATTGCTAACATTGATTATCCCCACGTCACCAGCCCCTTGCCTTGGTTCTTCTGATTAAATATATAAAGAAAGGGCCACCGATCAGAGATGTCAGGATTCCGAGGGGTATTTCCGATCCGGTCAATGTTCTGGCAATATTGTCTACGATCACCAAATAACCAGCACCAAGCGAAATTGTGACTGGGATGAGAGCTTCGTTGTTGTTGCCGACCAGCATCCTGCCAATATGCGGGATTACCAAGCCTACCCAGCCAATAATACCACTCACGCATACTGCTCCGGCAGTAGCGAGTGTGGCAAAAAAAATGGCCAGGCTTTTGGCAACGAATACATTTAAACCAAGGGCACGTGCTTCAATGTCCCCCAGTGACAGTACATTTAACCTCCATCTCATAAGTAGTAATCCGACAACGCCTATAGACATGGGAATTGCTGCTATAAGGGTATCGGAAAACCTGGCGGATGCAAGGCTTCCCATCAGCCAGAATACGATACTGGGCAATTGATTGAAGGGATCTGCGATGTATTTTAATAATGAGATGAGGGCTGAAAAGATCGATGAAACCACCACGCCACCCAGTACCAGCATGACGGTTGGAGTGGCTTTATAGGTTGTCCCGATTAGGTAACTCAGCACAACTGCAATTAGCCCGAATCCAAATGCAAACAGGTAAATAAACAATGTCTGGCCGTCAAACAGGATGATGGCTAACGCCGCTCCGAACCCTGCTCCTGATGTAACCCCAAGAATATTGGCGCTGACCAGGGGATTGCGAAACATTCCCTGAAAAGATGCTCCGCTTACCGCAAGACTCGCTCCAACCAAGGTGCCCAGTATAGCTCGTGATAAGCGGACATCCCAGACCACATTCAAGTGAGTTGAAGGGACCGGTTCCTGCACCAGACCCAACTTGAAGCCCAGCGCGGTGAAGACTTCGGAAAATGACAGAGGATACCTTCCGATGAATAACGACACCACAATTATCAATAGCGGTCCAGCTATAAGCGCTATGTATAAAAAGGGCTTCTTAAATAGCCTTTTATTCAATTATGGTTATTTTTACGACCTTATTAATCCAATGTTTGGGGCCGCGGTTGTGGTTTACGAATTTTACTGGGCCTGATTCTGAATCCAGCTTATCGCCATTAACACTCCAGGCAAAACCGGTACCGTCGGCCTCAATTCTTGCGGGATCAAGCTCTGCGCTGGAGCCGTCTTCGCCTTCAACTGATATTACTGAAAAACTGTCCATACCATAGTGATCCAGCAGGTCATAGAGGAGGATTCCGCGCCAGGTATCTTCACCCAGCACGTTATCCCCATCTTTCATAGCTGCTTGTATATCAACCGGGCCAATCTCTAACGCGTCATCATTGGTAAATTGGAGTGTATCCTGACCAATTATTTCGACTGTGATGCTCCATTCTCCAATATCCTGTGTGTTGGTGCAGCCAGCAATTCCAAAAATCATACCTATTGCTGCTATTGCTAGTAGTAACCTGGATTTCATTACTCTGCTCCTTTCCGGTTTATTTGTAATGATTAATTGCAAAGTTAAAATTGCATTGTATATTAAATATAAAAAGCGCCCCAGAAAGGAGCGCTTAAAAGCAAAAACAAACCAATTCTCCTTTCCGCATACGGGAGGCTTCACCGTTTCCAGTGGAACACTGATGGCCTATCTCCATAGATTGCACATCTTTAGGAGGAAAGGCTCGAAGAACTATTTATTTAATTGTTGGGCTAAGTTTAATAATATGAATATAAGTTGTCAAGGTGATAAGGGGCTGGTACATTTTTGATCGAAACGATATAGTATCATCTGGCGTTTTTTTAACAATGCGGTAGATCTTAATCTGTTGTTTATAACCTGATGTATTGTCTGTATTCCTCACCCGATTCAGCCTGTGCTGCCAGCCTTTGGTAATTAATTTCTTCAAAATTAGCTTTTAGTATGCTGACGATCTCGCCATCTATGGCGTTCTTACTCATGCAATCCACTATTTCACAAAGTTGCCAAAACAGTTTTTAAAAATATTAACACCATTTTTGGTGTTAATATTAAGAGAATTTCCTGAGCTTCTTAGTTATCTCTTCAGGCCATGCCTCGGGGAAAAAAGGGTTTATCAATTATTTTTCGTGTAAATAGGGAAGCTTTATTGGTGAATTAACTCATATAGGCAGAATATGATATACAGGTAAAAGCGCTCTATTTTTGAATACAGGCTGTTTCATGCCATCTATAAGATATATTGATGCGGGGGCTGCTGTTATTGCAGGTGATGTCTTGCTCTAACACTAAGTGCGATGCCGATAAGTTGGTGCTTACCAATCCGGGGCGTTGAATATTTTAAGATTAATAGTTCGAGCCCAATATGGTGGCCCTTGGTTGACAGATTCCGAACTGCTATTTGAGCGGAAATCTGTTATCCCAGCATTGCAATGTTTGTTGGCAAATAGCCTCAGATAGGTATGAGACGCCATGAGGTTCATATCCAAAGCCGTGGGGCACTTTGTATGAAGGACACCTAGTCTTTAGCTTTTTTTAATTATCGGTTTGAAGCTCACTCCCATAGTGCAATTCTTAATATGCCTGTTATTTATATCAGATAAATCACCATAAACAGCAATCGATAATGTGTCTTTACTCCCGAATATATTATAATAGTGTTTATTACACTACTGGGGGTATCCCCTGGAGAACTTAATGGTTTCGAGAGAAGAAGACGTTCCGGTAAAACAGAGTGAACTGGAAGCACTGAGAGCCCAGCTTGCATGCGCTCAGGCAAGGCTAGGGGAACTGGAGCAGTCCAAACCAAAACGCTCAACCAAAACCAAACCCCCAGAAGAAAGCTACCATGCCCTGATCAAACTTGGGAGTGATATGGGACAGGCTGTGGTGATGCTGAGAGATATTGATGGAATTGAGGGGGTACAGGTTTTTGTCAGTGACATGTGGGTTGGTATCACTGGTTATAGTCGCGAGAAACTACTGGGAAAAAGCTTTTTTGAGCTGGTAAAGCCCGAGGACAGGCAGGTATCTCTGGATAGACACCGAAGGAAAATATCAGGCAGACCTGTTCCAGGTAAATTCTGCATGTCCATAATCAACAGAAACGGGCTGGAGGCTCAGATCGAGCTTTCCAGTGCAGTATCTGCAAGTGATGGTGTTGCCACCAACATTATGTTTATCCGTGATGTCAGCGAGAGGGTAAAGGCGGAAACCAAAGCCCAGGAGTTTGAGCATCGTTTCCAAAGCGTAATTGACCTTGCCGGTGATACCGGAGAGGCGATTGTAATCCTCCAGACCATAGACGGGGTTGAAGGAAGATACGTATTTGTAAATGATCTGTGGTCAGAAATCACCGGCTACTCCAGGCAAGAACTGCTTACCATGTCTACCTTTGACTTGATCGCACCGGAACATGCACCAGCTTCAAGGGACAGGTACCTTAAGGCATTGGCAGGCGATGTTCAGCCCAAGCTGTTTGAAGGGGAGATCATCACCAAATCCGGTAAACGAATCACGGTGGAACTTTCTATTGCTCCTATCACTTACAACGGAACGCCTTCTGCGGTAGTTCCCCTTAGGGATATCTCCGAAAAAAACAGGCAGAAAAGATTATTTTGGAGGAGAGGTTCAAATACCTCTCGTTATTTGAATATGCCCCCGTGCCTATAGCTGAACGCGATTTTTCTGCTGCTTGCCTAATTATTCAAGATATGCAAGAAAAGAACATCAAAACTGCTACAGAATACGCAGAAAAACATAGTGACAAAATAATCGAATGTTTAAATAGTAGCCACATAATTGCTTGGAACCAGGCAATGAGAGATTTTTGGGAAGTTAGAAATGTGCATGAAGCGAATGAGATCATTCTCAATGCCATAGAGAATGATATGAATAATCCAATTAGCGCTTCCTTGTTGTCTAGTCTTTACGGATTGATTGATGGACACAAACATTTTTCACGTGAGGAGGCTATGACTACCCCTGGTGGAAAAATGAAAAATATTATCGTTAATGTTTTAGTTGCGCCAGGGTGCGAGGATTCATTAGAACGGGTGTATATCAGCTTTTATGAGATTACCAGTCTAAAAATAACAGAGAATAAATTAAAAGAATACCAGAACCATCTTGAGCAAATGGTTGAAAAGAGAACCGCCCAATTAAACAAGCTAAGAAAAAAAGAACTTATACTATTAAAGAAAGAACGCAATACCAGCCAACAGCTTAAAGAAGAACTTGAAAAACGTCTTCTTTTAACAAGACTCATAGTTCATGAACTGAAAACCCCGCTTACATCTCTCTCTCTTTCGAGTGAAACGTTATCTCGAACTGCCAATAAATCCCAAATGAAGCTCATAAAAAACATTACAACTAGCTCTTACATACTTGGATTTAGAACGAACGCGTTAATAGATATGGCAAAGGGCGAAATCGGCGTTTTGAAACTTAATATTTTCCCAATCGATCTTTCAGAAATGCTTGAAGAGGTTGCTCAAACAGTTTATCAACATGTAAAGAAAATGGATCAAAAACTTGTTGTAAATAATTCAACCCCAGACTTAAAATTCCAGGCAGATGCTGAAAGATTGCAACAAGTGCTCTTCAACCTGATAGATAATGCGGTTAAATTCAATCGCGAGCACGGATCTATAATTCTTACAACCTTTACTCAGGATTCAAGCTTGGTTTTTAAAGTTCAGGATGAAGGAAGGGGTTTTAGCCAACAAGAGCGGGAGAATGCTTTCCAACTATATGGTAAGATTAGGAGCGACTCCGACCATTTGACCGGCCTTGGAATAGGTTTATATCTATCCAACATGATTATTGAGCTACATGGCGGACAGATGTTTATTAATAGTGATGAGGGTAAGGGAAGCATTGTCGGGTTTTATATCCCTTTAGCCGCATACAAAACTGACAATAAGAAACAAGCTAAATGAACAAATTACAAAAAGTATTAATCATTGAAGATAGCACTGAAATAATAGAGGCTATCAGTTTTACTATCGGTATAAGATGGCAAAACACCAAAATATTATCAACTGGAAGTGGAATAAAAGCCTTAGCGATAGTTGAAAAAGAAAATCCGGATATCGTCATTCTTGACCTTGGCTTGCATGATATGAGCGGATTTGAAGTCTTGAAACGAATACGGGTTTTTTCCCAGGTTCCTGTAATTATTTTGACTGTAAGAAGCGACGAAGAAGATATAGTAAAAGGTATTGAATTCGGTGCAAACGATTACATTGTCAAACCCTTCCGCCAAATGGAATTGCTATCGCGTATTCATAACCAAATCAGGGGCAAAAGTAATGAGGGTAATGATTCCCCCCTTTTAGAGGGATCATTTCAGCTACATCCTGTAACCCGCGAAGTTATCTTTGGCCAAAAAAATATTCAGCTTACGCCAATCGAAAGCAGCCTTTTATCTGTTCTCATCAATAATAAGGGGCATGTGGTTACACATGTTAACCTGATTAACGAAATCTGGGGTAGCTACGACCCAGATCTTGTATACAGCCTTAAGGTGCATATAAGGCGCCTTCGACAAAAGCTTGAAAAAGACCCCTCAAATCCAACAATTATCTTGACTAAAATTGGCCTGGGTTACTACTTCAAATTACCTGAGTAGTAGTATATTCCGCTATTTTGAACACCTTCTCATTGTTTTCTTTTTAAAACCAGCGATTATTCCTCTTAACAATGTTTTACTACAATGTAACCTCTTCTTAACATCAAACATCATTTCTTAACCATATTTTGTAACCTTCATAGGTTAATGTATTAAAGATTGCTTCCGTAAGAATCATTATGTGCATATATGTTATGCCGCAAGCTTATTTGAAAGATTACAAGCATTATCCATAAAAAGAGGGAAGATGATTAGCTTTTAACTTTTGAATCTTATAGAAAAAAAATAAAAAACGCAAACGCTTCGAGCCGAAATCCCTAAAGAAAGCATCTAAGGGACAAGGCCGTTAGGGTAGCGCTGGAAACGGCACTGCCTCCCTTTTCAGGAAAGAAGAGTAAAGGGGAGGCAGTGCTTTTTTTATTAAAAAACAGATATTAGGGGAGATACACCAATATGCATTCATTGAATAACAGCCGAAGTTCGATAGGGTTAAGGAAGACGACTAAAGAAAGGCTTGACCGCAACCGGGCTCCGGGGCAGTGCTATGACGGCTTTCTATGCCAGTTGGTTGAAGTGTGGGAAGAAGTGCACAGCAATGGCAACGGGCGTGTATGCAATTCTTATGTGAAGAAAGTGAGCAGCTAGAATTCATAAATTTCATTGACGGTATTAAATAATTGCCTCTTCGAGCTTACTCTCCTAAAGATAGAAATCCATGGAGAATGGCCGGTAGGGCTTCACTGGAAACGGTGCCGCCTCCCTTTTTAGGAAAGAAGAGTAATTGATAAGGGAGGTGCAAGAAAAATTCATTATAGTTACTGAAACCCGAAAGCATACACAAATATTATAAAGGAGATACTAATGTCGGAAGAAAAGGAAAAGAATAATTCCAGAAGAGAGTTTCTTAAAAAAGCGGCGCCTCTGGCTGGAGCCGCCGTTCTTGGTGCAACAGCTCTTGCTGGTTGCGCTGGCCCTACTGGTGCAGTTGGACCCATCGGCCCTCAAGGACCAGTCGGGCCTCAAGGACCTGAAGGCCTCAAGGGCGACCAGGGAAGAGCAGGGCAAGACGGTTTAGCCGCTGCCAGGCCATGGAAACAGCTTGCTCTACCTAAAGGTGTTATTACATGTGACCCAATGATCTGCGGAGGTTGCAGGTCATGTGAGGGAGTTTGCTCAATGATTCATGAAGGGGTATACAGCCCTGAACTATCTAGAATTCATATTTTAAAAGAATGGACTATGTACAATATCGAAGTTGATTATCAGCCGATTATTTGCTTGCAATGTGCCGACGCACCTTGTGTGCAAAATTGCCCGATGAATGCAATCAAAGTTGATGAACAAACCGGCGCTAGAGTAGTTAACCAGCAATTTTGTATCGGTTGCCATGTCTGTGAGAAAAGTTGCCCGTTCACGCCTTCGAGAGTCAGCTTTAATAAAGACAACAAGGCGTTCAAGTGTGATCTTTGTGGTGGTGACCCAGAATGTGTAAAGTCTTGCCCCATGGGTGCTTTGAAGTATGTTCAATACGAAGATGGAGTGCGAGTTGATTCGACAGATTATTATGAAAATCTTGGAGGTGCATAATTATGGCTATTAATGGGTTTACCGGGAAAATACTAAGAATTAATCTGACGAATTCAACAGTTTCTACAGTTGAAACTTCTGATTATATTCCGCAATATATCGGCGGCAGGGGTATAGCTACGAGAATTTATTGGGAAGAAATAGGGCCTGAAGTTGAGGCATTATCTCCAGAAAATAAGCTTATTTTCATGACCGGACCATTACAAGGCACAGTATGCCCAGCGAGCGGCAGACTTGTTCTGGTTTCAAAAGCTCCGCAGACTTATCCTATACAGTCAATAGCTGACTCTAATTGCGGGGGTTTTGTTGGCAATGAGTTAAAATTTGCAGGTTGGGATGGGCTAATAGTAGAAGGCAAAGCCCCTAAACCAACGTATATATACATCAAAGACGATCAAGTGTTATTTTTGGATGCAAGAACCTCTCGTTTATGGGGTTTAAATACATATGCCACACAAGAGAAGATATGGAAAAAACATGGCAGCAAGACGAAGATGCTGGTGATAGGGCAAGCAGGCGAGCATTTATCACCAATTTCAACTATCTCAACTGAAAGCGGTAGCACTTTTGGGCAAGGTGGTTTTGGTGCTGTAATGGGTTCAAAAAACTTGAAGGCTATAGCTGTAAGAGGTACCGGCTTTGTTCAAGTGGCAGAGCCTAAAGAACTCCTGACACTAAAAGAACATTTTAGAAAGTTAAAAGCTTTACGTTTTGGCGAAACAGTGAAAGGGTTCCAAGGAAAAGAGATATCCTATGTTTTCCAGCGCGCAAGCATAGGTGATGGTTTGGCACTTGGTGAATTGGTCGAAGAAGGAAAAGTCGAAATGGGTTATGCTGCGTGTGATCAGTGCCCTATGATGCGCAGACGAACAGTAAAATTCTTAGATAATTCTATGCCACCAGGATCTCTCCAGTGCTTGGAAGCACTAGTGTATCGTGCTTCCGAACAAGAATACTATGGGAACGAAAAACAAACGGGTAAAGTACAAGAATTATGCGCTGTTCTTTTCCAACAATATGGATTAAATGCCTGGGAGCTTGGAGACGAGTCCTTTTATATATACCCAGGCTTTAGTGGGTTTTTAGCTACGTTTAAGCGTTTGTATAAAGAAGGAGTATTAACACCTGAAAATACCGGATGGCCTGTTGACAAAATTGGTAGTCAGGAATTTATTGAAGTTTTTACTCACGATATCGCTTATGGTAAAGGTTTCGGTGCCATTTGTGCCCAGGGAGGCCCTAGAGTTTTGGAATATATTGCTTCACATGAAGAGTTTGGGCCGAAAAGAGGAATTGCTTTGACTCATAAGAGAAGATTGTACCCGAAAGCTGGAAATTTCTCCGGATACGGAACACATCATAACCTTGGTCATTTATTTAACATGACTCAGTATAGCTCAGCCTTATATTGGGGGATCGCGAATCGGGACCCCATGACAAAACATACAGACTTATGTGTTTACAAAGAACGATTTGATGGCCTTGGAGTCGAATTAGAGAGCGATTTGTGGTATGAAATGATGAGAAAGATGATGCAAAAATGGATTGGTACAACTAAGCCAATTGAACCACCGGGATATGAAGATGCTGAGATAGTAGCAAGATGGTTATGGCAAATGAACTTCGAGGAAGATTGTCTTATGATGTGCGATGGGACGGCGCGTCAGCGCTTCTGGTGTCCTTATACTGAAGACGGAATTGGAGATCCAGAAGAGGGTGCCAAATTGTATAAAGCTGTTACCGGGCACAACGTAACGCAGCAAGAACTGTGGAAAAAATGTGAAGTCCCGTGGACTCTTGAAAGGGCAATCGCTTGCAGGGAAGGACGAAGAGCGTCTGATGATATATATAACGATGAGTTCTATCCTGATACAAGAGATAACAAAGGAAGACAGATAGAAAAGGAAATGATGAAATCGGGGATGCAAAAATTCTATGCCTTAATTGGGTGGAATAGTGATGGCGTTCCTACCAGAGCAAGGCTAGAAGAGCTTGGAATGAAAGATGTCGCAGATGATCTTGAAAACAGAGGTGTTTTATAAGAAGCATCCCAGCGTTTGAAAGCTAGAATATAAAAACGGGAGCTGCCGAGTACCCATCGAGGCAGCTCCCGTTTTTATATTTGTTACATAGTATCAAAGCCGGCTGAAGTTCAAAACAGGAATTTGAGGTTATCGCTGACCAGCCCCCAAGTAGGGTATCACCTACACAGTTAGTATTTTCACCTCTGGAGCCGGTGGACGGTATCCTATGGCACTGTGTGGCCGGACATGATTATACTCCTAGCGCCACCGTTCGACCAGTA
>JAQUNW010000023.1 GCA_028717385.1 Dehalococcoidales bacterium
GACTTGAGGGGCTTGGCTAGAGATGTAACCCCAGATGGCAATCTGATACTCCAGCTCGAGTCGGGAAAACAAGTCATTATCAGTGCTGGTGATGTTAAGCTTGAGTGAAATAAGCTGCCTGCCCCTGGTTGAGGGGCAGGCAGCTGGTATGTCTATGACTCCTTTTCCATTTTCCTGGAAAAGGCATTAAGCATATCTATAGGCAGCGGGAACACGATCGTACTGCTTTTTTCAGTAGCTATTTCAGTGAGAGTCTGCAGATAGCGGAGCTGTAAAGTGACCGGTTCTCTGGCAATAACATCGGCGGCGTCTGCCAGTCTGGCGGATGCCTGATATTCACCCTCAGCGTGGATAACCTTAGCCCTTCTTTCTCTTTCTGCTTCTGCTTGCCTGGCCATGGAGCGGCGCATGGTTTCCGGAAGCTCTACATCTTTAATTTCAACCGTACTGACTTTTATACCCCAGGGATCGGTATGTTCGTCGATAATTTCCTGCAGAGTCTGGTTAAGCTGCTCCCGTTTACTGAGAAGTTCGTCCAGTTCGGATTGGCCGAGTACGTTTCGAAGCGTGGTTTGAGAGATTTGAGAGGTAGCCTTGATATGGTCAAGCACTTTGATAACGGCATCTGATGGATTAACTACACGGAAATAAACTACTGCATTAACACGTACTGTCACGTTATCTTTTGTGATGACATCTTGTGCCGGCACATCCATAGTTACCACACGCAGGTCGACCTTAACCATGCGATCGATAAAAGGGATGATAAAAAACAATCCCGGGCCTTTCGCTCCAATGAGCCTGCCCAGGCGGAATATCACCCCTCTTTCATACTCCGACACTACACGAACAGACATACTGAAGATAGTAAACAAGAGAAACAGTCCTATTGCCAGGTAAATATAATCCATTAATTGCCTCCTTTTTCTGATTTAGATACATATAGGGTCAGGCCTTCCGATTTAGTGATAATTACTGTTTCGCCTATTTCTGCTTTCCCTTCGTCTAGCACGGCTTTCCATATTTCACCTTCCAGAAATACCGTACCGACCGGTGATAGGGCAGTGTGTACTAAAACTGTTTTCCCTTTGAGGTCTTCACTGCCTGTAGTCGCTTGCGTGCGATGTGCTGCAACCACTCTCTGGATAACGAAAACCAGGAAAGCAGTAATAATCACCAATATAGCTGCTATTAACCAAGGATTCACACTAAATAATTGCCCTCCTTTAAACAATATTAAAGAACCGATGGCGAATGAAACAATTCCGCCGACGGTAAGTATACCAAAAGTTGGGGTAAAAGCTTCAGCAATAAATAGTCCAACGGCAATAACCATTAGAAGAATCCCGGCATAGTTCACTGGCAGGACACCGAGTGAATAAAAAGCCAGCAATCCGGAAATGGCTCCAACCACTCCGGGGAGTATCAGCCCCGGATTGAATAGCTCAACGGTAATCCCCAGAATGGCAAGGCTAAGTAGGATATAGGCTATGTTGGGGTCAGTTAAAGCCAATAGCAAGCCTTCGGTAAAGCTCATGCCGATATGAGTAACCTGACTATTTTTGGTAGATAGCGTTACTGTTGAATTATCAGGGCGGGTTATTTCCCTGCCGTCAATGGCATCGAGCAAGCTTTCAAGGGTTGGGGCAACAATGTCTATGACATTCAAAGACAGGGCTTCTCCGGCTGATACAGAAGCTGCTTCTCTTACTGCCAGTTCAGCCCATTCTACATTACGGTTGCGCGCTTCAGCCAGAGATCGGGCATAGGCGATAGAATCGTTGAGAAGTTTAGCTTTCATTTCGTCGCTGAGCTCAGTTTCGCCATCGCTACCCAGAGCTACCGGAGTAGCAGCGCCAATAGCAGTATTTGGAGCCATTGCTGCGACATCTGCAGCTATGGTGATATAAAAACCAGCAGATGCTGCCTTGCCCCCCGGCTTGACATAAACAGCTACAGGCATTGGGGCGTTGTTTATCGTCTGGATAATGTCCTGCATGGCATCTCCAAGGCCGCCGGGTGTGTCCATCAGAATTACCACCAGCTCTGATTCGCTGTTAGCAGCTTCATCAAATACTCTGGATATATATTCAGCCTGTACCGGCGTAATAACGCCTTCCAGGTCAAGTGTGGTAACCAGAAGGTTGTTGTCATTTGCTGCGACTGGCAGCTGAACGATTCCTGAAAGAAGGGCTACAACTGAAATCAGCAACAGATATTGTCTTCTGAGCAATTGATCTTTCATAGTTAGAGTATAACCCTACGTTGGCATGGGCGCAACTGCCATTAGAGGCTAAAAACAGGTATAATAAAGTTGAATGAAGCCCTGTTCTATTGTAGAATTGACGGGTTTTCAGCTTAGAAAGGTTGTGATAAATGATTCAACATTGCAAGGGATTTAAAGACATGTTGCCACAGGAGATGGCTGCTTTTAGAAAGGTGGAATCGGCATTTCTGCAGGCAGCTTCAGGTTGGGGGTATCAGGAAGTGCGGACTCCCACTATTGAATATCTTTATTTGTTTACTTCAGCAGGCACTTTAACACCAGGCAAGCTACGGCGCACATATTCATTCCTTGATTGGGATGGTTGGAGCGGCGAAAGAGTCGTGTTAAGACCGGATGCCACTATCCCGGTTGCACGTATGTATGCTGAATGCTTGGCTGACAAACCTCAGACAAGGCTATCTTATATTGCCAATACATTTATGTTTGATGATACCGGTAAAAAAAACCGGGAACGCTGGCAGCTTGGCGCTGAGTATATTGGATCAAGCTCAGCCCTTGCAGACGCTGAGTTGGTTGCGCTTGCATTGGAGGTTACAGAGCAGTTGGCCGTGCCGAAAGTACGCATTAGGCTCTCGCACTCGGGATTGATTGCTGCCTTGCTTGAACAATCCGGCTTTAAAGCTGAAGAATATAACAGCATTTTCGATGAATTGTTAGATGGTAACGAAGGTGCTATGGAAAGAGTCAAAGAAGCCAGCCCTCAACTGGCCAGATTATTCTCTTTGATGTTGACTATGAAAGGAAAATCCGCTGGGTATTTGAAGAATCTAAAGGCTTTACTGGATGAAACGCTGACTGGGGCAAAATGCGCAATCGATGATTTCGTAGCTACAACCGAAGCCATCCAGGCGCTGGGAGTTGAATACGAAATTAACCTTGCTGCTGCGAAAGGTTATGAATATTACACCGGTATAATCTTCCATGTTTTATCTGGGGATGAAATAATTGGAGGAGGGGGCCGATACGATAACCTTATTAGCCTGCTGGGTGGTAAAGACGTTCCAGCGGCAGGCTTCGGTCTTTATATGGACAAGCTGATAGGACTATCTGGTTTTAGGCTGGAAGAGTCTAAGCAAGCAGATTCAATAATGATAACGAACACCGGTCATGCCATAAATCGGAAGATCGAGCTTGCCCGTAAACTCAGGCAGGCTGGTTACAGTGTGACATTGGCATCGGAAAATCAGGAGAAAATTTGTAACAGATTTTGTATTACTGTGAGTGATAATTTGTTGGATTATGTATTGCATGACAATTCAACCGGAAGCAGAATAAACGTACCTGCTGTTGAGGATCTGTGTGATATTTTAGCCAAGGGGGACAATCTTGATTAGAATAGCCCTGCCCAAGGGGCCTCTTCTTGGCGAAACGGCTGAATTGCTACAAAATACAGGGTGGGGGCTGGATGACTATTCAAAAAACGCACGCCTCTATCGCCTGAAAGCGGAAAAATTTCCCGGCGCACAAATTAAAATATTGCAAGACAAGGATATACCGATTCAGGTATCAGTAGGGAATTACGATGTCGGTATTTGTTCTAAAGAATGGGTTGAGGAGCTTGCAAGTCGTTACCCCTCCAGTTCCCTGGTTAAATTAAAACCGCTTGGTTACGGGGGGCGTTTGTTATTTGCAGCAGTCAGCCCTGATAGCTCGTTCAACCACGTCCGGGATTTGCTGAATTGCAATAAGGCTATACGTATTGCATCAGAGTATCCAAACATTGCTCAAAGTTTTGCTTCTTCTTTGCGCCTCAGGCATTTTTTGATATTTCCGGTATGGGGAGGGGCCGAAGGCTATCCACCCGATGATGCTGATGTGGTAATCATTTCAGCCGATAATCCGGAAGATGTGGCAAGGCGTGGATTAAAACCCCTACAGCAGGTTTTGTATTCAGAAGCAATGCTCGTTGCTAATCGAGAAAGCCTGATGCAAAAAGACCTGGCTGGTGTAATATCATCGGTAATACCTGAAATTAAGGCAGAAAAAGCCAAACCGGTGATTGAAAAAATATCACCTCATTACACCTTACCGAGAACAAGCACTCAGGATGCGGGAATTGTACGTCTTGCTTTACCCGATGGTCACCAGCAGGCGCATGTTAAAAAAATACTGGATCGAGCCGGAATAGAAATATCTGACTATCCATCAAGTACTGGCAAACGGCGCCCGACTTCCAATATTGAAGGGATCTCGATAAAAGTTATACGTCCCCAGGATATGCCTCTTCAGGTGGCAAACGGGAGGTTCGATGTCGCGATAACCGGGCGAGACTGGCTGACCGATCACCTGTATAAATTCCCTACTAGCCCATTGGTGGAATTGCTTGATTTGAAATATGGTAAAGTAAGGATTGTTGCGGTAGTAGATGCAAAACTTGGGGTAAAAACCGTCACCGAATTATTAGCTGTACGCCAGGAAAGTGGTAAACCGTATCGTATAGCTACAGAATATATCAATATAGCTGACCGCTACGCCCAGGAAAAACGCCTGGGTCGTTATTGTATTATACCAACATGGGGAGCAACCGAGGCTTTTATACCAGAAGATGCAGACATGTTGATTGAGAATACAGAAACTGGCGGTACAATTGCCCGCCATAATTTGGAAATAATTGATACCCTTTTTATTTCCACAGCATGTTTGATTGGCCGAAGGGAAGACAAAGAAGAACCAGCAAAAAAGGCAATAATAGACAAGTTTGCCACACTACTGAAACAAGGATTAATCGAGGGCTGATATGAAGCGCGCAGTTGGATTTGAAGAAGCTTCCAGGCTGCTGGACAGGCAGCGAGCGGGTAGTGATTATGTTTTAAGCCCACGCCTGAAGCAAAGCTTGATGGCTATGTTTGGTGTGGAGACCGCTGATGAGGCGGTTAAAATTATTTTAGAAGAAGTACGCTCAGGGGGTGATCAAGCTTTATTTGAACTGGGCAGAAAAATTGATAAAGTTGAACTTCGGCATCTGGAAATCGGGGTTGACGAAATCAAGAAAGCCGTTTCTGAAGTACAGCCCGAAGTATATTCTGCATTAAAAATAGCGGCTGCTAAAATTAAAGAATTTCATGATGCCCAGCGAAACGCCATCCCAAATAAAATAGAAGTAAATGGATGCTGCCAGATTACTATGCCGTTACGGCGGGTTGGTGTATATGCTCCGGGTGGTACCGCCAGCTATCCCTCAACTGTATTGATGACTGCGATTCCGGCAAGGTGCGCGGGAGTCAATGAGGTAGTTCTCGCCACTCCTCCCGGCAAAGACGGTAAAATACCTGCAATTACGCTGGCAGCGGCCGAGATAGCGGGAGTTGATAGCGTATTTGCCATTGGTGGCGCCCAGGCGATAGCAGCCCTGGCTTATGGCACCGATACTATTAAAGCTGTCGATAAAATCTGTGGACCTGGAAATATCTTTGTAATGCTGGCAAAAAAACAGATATTTGGTACGGTTGATATCGATGGATTGCAAGGGCCAAGCGAAGTTCTCATAATCGCTGACGAGATGAGCAATCCCGGTTTTATCGCTGATGAAATACTAGCCCAGGCTGAACATGATGCGCTGGCTCAATCGATACTGGTTACAACTTCCGCCACTTTGGCTGATATGGTTGAGTCGCTGCTCAAAGAAAAATTGGCAGATTCTAATCGGGCTGAGATTACCAGTCATTCCATAGAGAGTGTTGGGATAATAGCGGTTATCGACACACTTGAACAAGCTATAAACCTGGCTAATATGTATGCGCCCGAACATTTGGTAGTAGATGTCAGAACTGCCGATGTAGATGTAAAAAAATTCATTAGTGCGGGGTGCATATTCACCGGAAGTCATCCTACTGTTCCTATGGGAGATTATGTAAGTGGTCCAAGCCACGCTCTGCCTACCAGCGGTACAGCTCGATTCAGCTCACCCCTGAATGTCAGTGATTTTATCAGGTGCTATAATGTGGTCAATGTGGACGAAAATATGTTGAGGGAACTTGGACCTTCTGCAATTGTTATTGCGCGCTCTGAAGGGCTGACTGCACATGCAAGAGCGGTTGAAAACCGCCTTAAAAGCATTGGAGGAATATAGTGGATGATCCTGGACCACTGAATAGAATACGTACAGATTTAAGGGAATTTGCCAGCTATTCAGCCCATACCTCACCGGATTTAATGAAAAAAAAGTTTGGGTTGAGTCTCGATGAAATTATTAAACTGGACGCAAACGAAAACCCTTATGGCTGCTCTCCCAGAGTGATTGAATCACTGGAAAACTGCGACTCTTACAGTATTTATCCGGATGCCGCTCAATCAGAACTGCGCCAGAAACTCTCTTTATACACATCGATGCCGAAAGAATGTATTGTCTGTGGTGCCGGATCTGATCAGCTCATCGATTTAATTTTACGTCTTACTATTAATCCGGGCGATGAGATAATCAATCTCCCTCCTACTTTTGGAATGTACAGTTTTTATGCAAAGCTCTCACGCGCCGTGATTGTTGAAGTCGACCGGAAAGAAGATTTCAGCTTCGACTGTGCGGAAGTATTGAATCATATCAATCCGCGCACCCGCCTTATCTTTTTAGCCAATCCAAATAATCCATCTGGCAACACTGCGCCAAAACAGGATATTCAAGTAATTTTGGAAACCGGAGTCCTGGTAGTGGTTGATGAGGCTTATTACGAATTTTGTGGGGAAACCGTTGCGCCGTGGGTTGAGCGGTACGATAATCTAGTGGTACTAAGAACTTTCAGTAAATGGGCAGGGCTCGCCGGGTTAAGAGTAGGTTATGGTATTTTCCCCCAATACATGGCTGACTACCTGATGCGGATAAAAGACCCGTACGCAATCACAGTAGCCGGCCAAACTGCAGCAATTGCCTCTTTGGAAGACAAGGAATTATTATTACAAAGAATTGAAAGCATAATTTTTGAAAGAGAGCGGTTATTTGGCAAACTAAGCATTTTGGAAGGATTAACTCCGACACCTTCCAAAGCCAATTTTATACTCTGTCGTTTACATAACGGTGGTGCTGCCCATGTTACCGAGCAGCTTAAACAGCGTGGAATACTGGTGAGGTATTTTAATACTCCTGGATTGCGCGACTATTTCAGGATTAGTGTTGGACGACCGGAACAAAACGATATAGCCCTGGAAAGCATCAGAGAAATACTTGGGGAGGATACACAATGGTAGAAAGAACTTCCGAGAAGAAAAGAGAGACACGGGAAACGAATATTAATGTATATCTAAACGTTGACGGTACAGGACATACCGAGATTACTACCGGCATACGCTTATTTGATCATCTTTTAGACCAGCTTGGAAGGCATGGTTTGTTCGATCTCAGGGTATCCGCAACCGGCGATGACGCTCATCATCTTGTAGAAGACGTTGCCATAGTATTGGCTCACACTTTAGACGAAGCCCTTGGTGAAAAAAGAGGAATAGTACGCATGGCAGATGCGACTGTACCGATGGATGATGCTTTGGCAACGGTAGCAGTAGATATTAGCGGGCGTGGCTATTCTGTTCTTGATATGGAATTTGAGGGTAATGACTTGTTTGGTTTTTCTACCGACCTCATTCGTCATTTCCTGGAAACATTTGCCCGTGAAGCCAAAATAAACTTACATGGTGGAGTGGCATACGGTATAAATGACCATCACAAGGCAGAAGCGTTTTTTAAAGCTCTTGGAAGAGCCCTCGAGAGGGCTACCCGTATTGACTCGAGGATTGCGGGTGAAATCCCCTCTACCAAAGAAGTACTTTAGCCCTTATCTAAAGGTGCGGCTGGTGATCTTTTCGTAAGCCATCCGGTACCGTTTGGATGCCGTGTTTATTACGTCATCCGGCAGAACAGGACCCGGCGGGATTTTGTTCCAGCCACTTCTGGAAAGCCAATCTCTGATAGGTTGCTTGTCAAAGCTATCTTGAGGCTGACCAACCTTGTAAGTGTTTTTATCCCAGAAACGTGATGAATCTGGGGTAAGCATTTCATCAATAACAATCAGCTTGCCATCATAAATACCAAATTCAAATTTGGTATCAGCTATGATGAAACCATGGGTGGAAGCATATTTAAGAGCATGGTTATATAATTCAATACTCTTCTGTTTAAGAGAGCAGGCTGTTTTTTTTCCGACTGTATTTTCCAGCGTGGCATAGTCAATAGGCATATCATGGCCTTCATCGGCTTTGGTGGTCGGAGTAAACACTGGCTGCGGTAATTGTTGGCTTTCCAGAAGACCGGGTATTATTTCTACACTGCAAATCGATCCTTGCTGCTGGTATTCACTCCAGCCTGACCCTGCCAGATAACCGCGAACGACGCATTCAACAGCAATTCGCTCAGCTTTTTTTACTATGACTGATCTGCCTTTTAAATACTCCGGATATTGAAACCTTTTAGCTGGAGGAAGGAAATCGTCAAGTATAGATACATCATCAACACTGGCAACCAAATGGTTTGGTATTACATGGGATGTATTTTCCATCCAAAATATTGACATCTGATTAAGAATTTTCCCTTTTTCAGGAATACCGCAAGGTAATATAACATCAAATGCCGAGATACGATCAGTAGTTATGATTAATAGATGCTCCCCGAGGTCGTAGGTATCACGGACCTTACCACGTATAAAAAGTGGCAAAGGCAGATCTGTTTTAAGTAATATCTCGCTATCGAACGGCATTATATTGCTCCAGGTGCCAGATTATTATCGATTGATGCTTGAGGTTTTTTCTTCCATTGAGTGCGAGTGAGTCCAAGACGTTTGAAAATATCATCGACGTGTTTAATATAGTAGTCATAATCGAAAAGCCGGTCGATTTCTTCTTCAGTAAAAGACTGGTTCGCTCGTGGATCCTTTTTTAACAAGGTGATAAATTTGTTTTTCCCTTGCCAGCTTTTCATGGCATTGGACTGGACAATTTCATAAGCTTGCTGCCGGGTTAAACCTTTATCTATAAGGGCGAGCATTACTCTCTGTGAAAAGAGTAGTCCTTTTGAAATCTCCATATTGCGCTTCATGTTTTCAGGGAAAACCTTTAAACCACTCATTATTCCGCTAAAAAGACCGATCATATAATCCAGCAACAGACAGCTATCCGGCAAAATTACTCTCTCGGCTGACGAATGGGAGATATCTCTTTCATGCCAGAGGGCGATATTTTCCATGGCAGTTAACGAATATCCCCGAATAAGACGAGCAAGGCCGCAAATCCTTTCGCACAGTTCAGGATTGCGCTTGTGTGGCATAGAAGAAGAACCGGTTTGGCCGGGTGCAAAAGGCTCCTCAGCTTCATGAAACTCGGTTTTTTGCAGAGCTCTTATCTCGGTTGCAAATTTTTCTAAAGAGCAGGCGATCAGAGCAATAGTGGTTATGAATTGGGCGTGGCGGTCACGTTGCAGTATCTGGTTAGAGATAGAGGCTGGGGAAAGGCATAACTTGGAGCAAGTTTTTTCCTCGATTTCGGGCGGAACATTGGCATAAGTGCCAACAGCGCCGCTTATCTTGCCAACTGCGATGATACGGGTAGCATCGATCAAGCGCTGGCGATGGCGCTTCATTTCTTCCATCCATAAAGCCAGTTTTAAACCAAAGGTGATAGGTTCGGCATGCACACCATGAGTGCGGCCCATCATAATAGTGTATTTGTGCTCTATGGCTTTTTCAGCCAGAGTATTTACTATATCTTTAATACCCTCATTCAAAAGGTTTGCGGCTTCTACCATCTGCAAGCTCAACGCTGTATCCATCACGTCATTAGAGGTAAGGCCAAGGTGGATAAAGCGCGATTCTGGACCGATACTTTCGGCAATAGAACCCAGAAATGCCGTCATATCGTGATGGGTTTCCTGGAGGATATCAGCCATACGTTTCATATCAAGACGAGCCAATTTGATTTTTGGGATTGCATTGCGTGGAATGCGCCCTGTTTCAGACCACGCCTCACATACTGCTATTTCAACTTCCAGCCATTTCGAGTACTTGTTGGCGTCACTCCAGATTTCTTTCATCTGAGGGCGACAATATCTTTCGATCATTAATTGCTCCTTGAACTAAAGTTAGGAACTGGCAAGTTCCTGGCGATATATTTTTAATTGTTTTGCGATTTCAGGGTATTTTATAGCCAAGATTTCCGCAGCGAGATAAGCAGCATTCTTGGCACCAGCCTTGCCGATGGTGACAGTTGCTACCGGAATTCCGGCTGGCATTTGGACAATAGCGTAGAGAGAATCAAGCCCTTTGAGGTCACTGGAAGCAAGCGGTACACCAATCACCGGCAGAGTTGTCCAACTGGCAATTACTCCGGGCAGATGCGCCGCATAGCCAGCACCGGCTATGATTACTTCGAATCCCTGGTTTTGTGCAGAGGATGCAAATTCTCTGGCTTTTTCCGGAGTGCGGTGGGCGGAGATGGTGAAAAACTCGTAATTTACTCCGAACTTTTCCAGGATATCAGCAGCAGCTTGCATGATTTCTGCATCTGATTTTGAACCCATTACTATAGCAACTTTACTCATCCAGTTCTTCTCCGTTTATGTCCTCTTGATAAGGGCAATATCTTTGCGATAATAACAGTCTTTATAACTGATGCGCTTGATGTTGTCATAAACTTTTGTGCGTGCTTCATCTATGCTGTTTCCGGTTGCAACTACAGAAAGCACGCGCCCGCCGCTGGTGACCACACACCCTTGTTTGTCCAGAGTGGTACCAGCGTGAAATACCATAATATCCCGGTCTACATCGTCCAAGCCGGATATCGGATAACCTGTTTGATATTTTCCCGGGTACCCGCCGCTGGCCATCACGACCCCAACGCAGGCTTTGCTGCTCCATTCAATCAGCACCTGCTCCAGCCGGTTTTCGGATATCGCCAGCATTACATCCAGCAGGTCGGTTTCCAGGCGAGGGAGAATAACTTGAGTTTCCGGATCACCAAAACGGGCATTAAACTCAAGTACTTTAGGGCCATGGTTCGTAAGCATCAATCCGCCATATAATATACCCTTGTAAGGACGGTTTTCCTCGCGTAGGTATTTAATAACCGGCTGCATAATGGTGCCAGAAATCTCCCGGCCCATATCACCAGTGTAAAACTCTGGCGGGCTATAGCTCCCCATACCGCCGGTATTAGGTCCGTTGTTGCCATCATATATCCGTTTGTAGTCACAGGCAGTAACTAAGGGACTGGTAAATTTTGAATCAGTGAATGCAAAGGCACTCATTTCGCGGCCGGTAAGAAATTCTTCTATGACAACGGCATTACCCGCGTTACCGAATGCTTTTTTGAGCATGATGTCTTCAAGAGCCGATGCTGCTTCGTCGATTGTTGCGGCGATAATCACGCCTTTTCCTTGGCTAAGTCCATCCGCTTTAATAACCACGGGAAAGGAAGAAGAACCGGCATACTCTTTTGCTTCATTATAATTCGAAAAAGTTCGGCTATAAGCAGCAGGTATGGCGTGCCTTAACATGAAGTCTTTAGAAAAAGCTTTACTGGCTTCAATCTGGGCAGCTGCTTTGGAGGGTCCAAAAACTGCCATTCCTTTTTCTTCAAGCCGATCGACCAAGCCTTTAGAAAGTGGTATTTCCGGACCAACAACAACCAGTTGGATATCTCTTTCAGCAATAGCCAACATCAAGCCTTCGATATCGCTGGCCTCAATCGGAATATTTTCTGCTATTCGAGCAGTACCAGCGTTACCCGGGGCAACATAAAGATTGTTTATCTTGGGGCTAAGGGATAATTTCCAGGCTATGGTATGTTCCCTGGCGCCTCCGCCGACAATGAATACGTTCATCCGGTTATTCCCACTCAATGGTTCCTGGGGGTTTGGAGGTAATATCGTAAACAACCCGGTTAACTCCATCAACTTCATTCACAATGCGATTAGAAATGTTGGCAAGAAGATCGTAGGGGAGTCTTGCCCAGTCTGCCGTCATCGCATCGATGCTGGTAACAGCGCGCAGCGCTACAAGGTACCCGTAGGTACGGAAATCACCCATAACTCCGACACTTTTCACGTCGGTCAAAATTGCAAAACTTTGCCAAAGTTCCCCATATAGTTTTGCTTTTTTAATTTCGTTCATTACGATCCAATCTGCATTGCGGAGGATATCAAGCTTTTCACGGGTAACTTCTCCAATGATTCGTATGGCAAGACCGGGGCCGGGGAAAGGCTGTCGCCAAACCATCTCCTCTGGGAGCCCGAGCTCAAGACCGACCTTCCGGACTTCGTCCTTGAAAAGGAATCTCAATGGTTCAAGAAGCTTGAACGTCATGTTTGATGGCAAGCCGCCTACGTTGTGATGAGTTTTAATTTTTGCTGAGGCCTTACTGACCGAAGAAACACTTTCAATAACATCCGGATATAAAGTCCCCTGGGCAAGGAAATCAACCTTTCCAATTTTAGATGCTTCCTCTTCGAAAGTGCTGATAAACTCAGCGCCAATGGTTTTCCTTTTGGTTTCCGGATCGGTTATTCCTTTCAGACGATTCAAAAACCGATCGGTAGCGTCTACATAATTTATGCGCATGCCAAGATTTTGCCGGAAAACTTTAAGAGTGCGCTCTCCCTCCTGACGGCGAAGCAGCCCGTTGTTAACAAAAATACAAGTCAGCTGATCTCCAATAGCGCGATGGATGAGAGTAGCCACTACAGATGAATCAACTCCGCCAGAAAGCGCAGCAATAACCTTTCCCTTGCCAACTTCACGGCGAATATGATTGATACTTTCATTAATAAAATTCCCGGTAGTCCAATTACCGTGGCAACCGCATATGTTATAAACGAAGTTTTTCAGAAGAGTTTTACCATAGGGTGTATGTGATACTTCCGGGTGGAATTGCATCCCAAACACGTTATCTTTACTACCCATTACTGCTACCGGCGAGTTTTCAGTATAAGCCATAGCTGTAAAACCCGGAGGCATTTCCACGACCCTGTCCCCGTGGCTCATCCAAACCGGAGAGGAGTCTGGTATATCGGCAAATAAGGGAGAGTCACTATTATTCAAATTGAGCAGGGAATGCCCATACTCTTTGTGATCTCCAGTCTCGACTTTACCACCCAGCTGATAGGCAAGAACCTGCTGTCCATAACATATTCCTAAGATCGGGAGTTTAGCTGAATACACGTAGGAAGGGGCAAGCGGGGCATCCGGAGCATATACTGAACTCGGTCCTCCAGATAAAATGAACCCCTTGGGGTTGAGGTGAGAAATCTTTTCCCAGGGTGTATCATGGCTGATAAGCTCGCAGTAGACATCAAGTTCGCGTATGCGCCTGGCAATCAGCAGCGTATACTGAGAGCCAAAATCTATTATTATAATAGTTTCCTGTTTTGTTGGGGCAATTGAATCGGAAGCCAGGGGTTGTTCCCCTTTAATTTCCCTGGAAATTTCCAGATAAGTGGAGACTTCGATATCTCCACTTGTAGATACCCGGTATGCTTCCTCTTTATCGGGGTTTTGGGTCTCTTCGGTCATGCTTGCAACCTTTTAGTGAAAGATTATCATTATGCTATACTAGCGTCAAGTTTGGTAACATATAGAAAGTACGTAAAAATGGGTACCAAAATTGATTTGGCAGAACAGATTACGGCTGCCGTAGAAACACTGGTTTCTGGAGGAGTCGTCGCTTTTCCAACGGATACTGTTTATGGTTTGGGGGCAGTTTACAACAATTGTGATGCGATACGCAGGATTTATTCTATAAAAGGCCGATCGAGAACCAAGGCGTTGCCTTTAATAATCGCTGATTATCACCAATTAGAGGAAATCACAAGCTCGATAAGTAATTGTGCCAGACTTCTAATGCAAGCCTTCTGGCCAGGTGCGCTTACCTTGGTATTGCCAAGGTCGGGTAACGTCGCAGATGATATTACTGGCGGGCTGAATACCGTAGCCGTCAGGATGCCCAATCATCCTGTTCCCCTGGCACTGGCTGGTAGAGTTGGGTGTGCCATTTGCGCTACCAGCGCCAATATAAGCGGAAGAAAAAGCTCTGCTTCTGTTGATGAGGTTAAAAACCAGCTGGGCGCACTGGTAGATTACATAATATACTGCCAAGCAGCTGGTTGCGGTACACCGTCAACCCTGGTTGATGCCACCGGAGAGATACCGAAAATTCTTCGCGAAGGGGGCATTGCCTTCGAACAGATAAATCGAATATGCAAGACAGTTTAGATGGAGGTTGAAAATTATGATAGCCGTTGGAAGTGATCATCGAGGATATCGTGTACGGCAAATAATCATGAAACTTCTCAAGGAAGAAGGCTACCAATATAAAGACTTTGGTGCTCCAGATGAACAGCCGATAGATTACCCGGATGTAGCCCGTGTGGTGGGTGAGGAGATAGCCAGAGGGGCAGCGGATAGGGGAATATTAGTTTGCGGCACCGGGATTGGTGTATGCATTGCTGCTAATAAGGTCAAGGGGATACGGGCAGCCATGTGCTATGACACTTTTTGTGCCATGCGCTCGCGTCAACATAATGATGCCAATGTTTTATGCTTGCCCGGAGATGTAGCTGACATTCCAATTGAGGAAATTGTAAAAACCTTTCTCCAGACAGGGTTCGAGGGTGGGCGCCACCAGAGAAGGGTTGATAAGATAACCCAGCTAGAAAACAGATAAACACAATAAAAATATTTGCCCGAACAGGTTCACCTGATACATCTTGGGAATAATGAAAAACAGCTCGATCAAATGCTCTGTATACACCGACCTTTATATCATCTGGGAATATTGAGATTCGCATGGATGTTTAAACAAGGTGTTTTATAGCTTTCTTCCTTGACAATGAACGTGGCAACATGTTATTTTAGGCACACATAATACCATTTATTTTTCTTGTACCGTCCGTCCTTTGACAGGGCGGGTTTTTAATTATCAGTGATTGGAGTTATCAAATGCGTAGTGAAGCTGTCAAAAAAGGAATTGAAAGGGCGCCACACCGTTCCTTGATCCACGCCCTTGGAGTAAGCCCGGAAGAGATTAATCGTCCGTTTATCGGGGTAGTAAACAGCTTTACTGAAGTTGTACCCGGGCATACTCACCTGGCCAAACTGGCTGTTGCGGTTAAAGCCGGCATCCGGGAGGCTGGAGGAGTTCCCTTTGAGTTTAACACCATTGCAGTGTGTGATGGTATTGCTATGAACCATCGTGGTATGAAGTTTAGCCTGCCTTCCCGTGAACTGATATGCGATTCTATTGAAATCATGGCTGAAGCTCATGCATTTGACGGGCTGGTTTTTATGCCTAATTGCGATAAAGTAATCCCTGGTATGTTGATGGCTGCAGTAAGGCTTAATATACCCTGTGTATTTGTTAGTGGCGGCCCGATGATGGCTGGCCAAATCACACGGGGAAATAAAACCAGTTTTGTTGATTTGAATAGTGTATTCGAAGCTGTTGGTAAAGCAAAAAAAGGTGAAATTACCGAGCGGGAACTGGCAGAATTGGAGCAGGCAGCTTGTCCTGGGTGCGGCAGTTGTTCCGGTATGTTTACTGCCAATACTATGAATTGTTTGACCGAGGCATTGGGTATGGCATTACCCGGCAATGGAACTATACCTGCCATTGATAGCAAGCGAAACATGCTGGCATATGAAGCCGGAAGAACCATAATGGAGGTGGTGAAAAAAGACCTTCGTCCCCGGCAAATAATTACAGAACAGGCTATCAGTAACGCATTCATGGTTGATATGGCGCTTGGAGGAAGTACAAATTCAGTTCTTCATCTTCTTGCAGTTGCTAATGAAGCTGAAATCAGCTACCCATTGAGCCGGGTGAACGATCTGAGTGAAGTCACTCCTTGCCTATGCAAACTCAGGCCAGCAGGGGATTATCATATCGAAGATTTAAACAAGGCTGGCGGAATACCGGCAGTCATGAAACAGATTGAGACTTTAATGCATGTTAATCAGCCAACCGTAACCGGGCAAACTATTGGTGAAATCGCTGAAAAAGCTCATGTTTACGATTCTGATGTAATTCGATCGATCGGCACCGCTTACTCCAAAAAAGGCGGTTTAGCAGTGCTGTTTGGTAACATTGCCCAACAGGGCGCTGTCGTTAAACGGGCAGCAGTGGCTCCTGAGATGATGGTACATAGGGGGCCAGCACGGGTTTTTGACAGCGAAGAAGAAGCAACCAAGGCAATTATTAATAACGATATTAAATCGGGCGAAGTGCTGGTAATCAGGTATGAGGGACCAAAAGGTGGCCCCGGTATGCGTGAGATGCTTACCCCGACCTCCCTTCTCAGTGGTACTGGCAGAGATAAAGATGTCGCCCTGATTACCGATGGGCGCTTCTCAGGTGCCACCAGAGGTGCAGCTATTGGGCATGTTTCTCCGGAAGCGGCATCAGGCGGCACTATCTCTGTGGTGGAGGATGGCGATATAATCAGTATTGATATACCCAATTATTGCTTGAACGTAGAATTGAGCCAGGCTGAAATCGATAAACGTGCAAAATTGGTCAAGCAGTATTGTGCACCGGTACAAAGTGGCTATTTAAAAAGGTACGCAGAAAAAGTATCTTCGGCTAATACTGGCGCGGTATATCAAAAGTAGAGGTTATGAATAGGATATAGACCATGAAAATGACTGGTTCTCAAATATTGTGTGAAAGCTTGATTAAAGAAGGCGTTGAGGTTATATTTGGTATTCTTGGTGGCTCAATTTTACCGCTGTATGACACTCTTACCCAGTATCCCCAGTTAAGGCATGTTCTGGTTAGGCATGAACAGGCTGCTGCACATGCCGCTGCGGGGTACGCACGTGTTACCGGCAAACTTGGAGTATGCTTTGCTACATCAGGACCAGGTGCTACCAACCTCGTTACCGGTATTGCCGATGCCTTTCTTGATTCTACACCTGTTGTAGCTGTCACCGGCCAGGTAGCAACTCCGTTTATTGGCAAGGATGCCTTTCAGGAAATTGATATTATGGGTATAACGCTGCCTATTACCAAGCACAACTATCAGATTACTGATGCTGCGCTCGTTTCGCAAACAGTTAAAGAGGCGTTTTATGTAGCACGGTCTGGTCGACCAGGTCCAATCCTGATCGATATTCCGAAAGATATACAGGTAGATCAGGCTGAATTTGATTATTCTGCCCGCTTAGTAATGCCTGGATACAAGCCAACACTTAATGGCCATCCTGCTCAACTTAAGAAAGCAGCGAAACTTATTTCCGATGCCCAGAAGCCGGTGATTATCGCCGGGCACGGGATTATTATTTCCGAAGCTTATGATGAATTGAAAGAGTTTGCAGAAAAAACGCAAATTCCGGTGATTTCCACGTTGCTGGGAATAAGCTCTTTTCCAGGTTCCCATGTACTGTCATATGGTTGGCTGGGTATGCATGGCATGGCGTATGCTAACAAGGCAATTGATGATGCTGATCTGGTAATAGCCATAGGAATGCGTTTCGATGATCGGGCAACTGGCAAGGTTGCCGGATTTGCTCCTCGGGCTAAAGTGATCCATATAGATATTGATCCGGCGGAAATAGGCAAGAATGTAAGAGTAGATGTTCCAATAGTTGGTGATGTTAAGAACGTCCTGAAAAGCATGAATAAGATTATTGAACCGATGATTCGCGAGGAACGGCTTCGACAATTGGACGAATTGAAAAGCCGGCATCCATTAGGTGTGCCTGAAGGGGATGGAAAATTGCTGCCCCAATTCGTTATCAGAAAGATATACGAAGCAACCAGGGGAGAAGCAACCATAGTGACTGGAGTTGGCCAACATCAGATGTTGACTGCCCAATATTATACTTTTGATCGTCACAATACACTGGTAACTTCCGGCGGGCTGGGAACTATGGGCTTTGAGCTGCCTGCTAGTGTTGGAGCAGCCGTTGGGCGCCCAGATGAGGCGATATGGTGCATTGCAGGGGACGGCAGTTTTCAGATGACTATGCAGGAATTGGCGACTGTAGTTCAAGAAAAGCTGAATATCAAAATAGCAGTTATGAACAATGGATATCTTGGTA
>JAQUNW010000024.1 GCA_028717385.1 Dehalococcoidales bacterium
GATTTTTGTAATTTTGTAGGTACCCAGCTGTAAATTTGCGTCTTGGTGAAATGAATCTGCTTTATATTTTTTTCCATATAAAAGTTAAAAAACTCCTCCAACCTGAGGGCTATTGACTTTAGCCGTGCCTAAAAGATATTCTAGTACAACTATTATTAAGATCACCTCAATACTTTTTAGCGTTAATTAAAGCACCATCAATGATCGAACACTTATATTAAATTAAGGACGTGCAAATAATGAGCAGATTTAAAAAGTTTACCATTCTCCATTCCAACGACATGCATGGTGATTTCCTGGCAGAGTTACACAGCGGTGAAAAGAAAATGATAGGCGGTCTAGCACTGCTTTCTGGCTATATAAACAAGGTTCGGGCTGAAGAAGAAAACGTTTTGTACGTTATAGCAGGGGATATGGTTCAAGGCTCTTTGATAGATGCTGAATATAAAGGCGTTTCGACCATGGAAATTATGAACTACCTGGCTCCAGACGTGGTAGCTCTTGGGAACCATGAATTCGATTACGGCTTGCCGCATCTTTTGTTTTTGGAGAAAGTGGCTACATTCCCAATTGTAAACGCCAACCTCTATATCCAAAAATACAACAAGCGCCTGATGCACCCTTATACAATTATCAAAAAAGCCGGTTTTGACATCCTCTTTACCGGCATCATCACTGAAAAAGTTATCGACGCCCTTAAAAAAGATCCCCTGATAGGCAGCTTCATCACCCTGGAAGAAGCCAGCCGCGAAGTGGGCGTAATAACCAATGCTTACAAGAATGATGATATTGACCTGACAATTCTGTTAACGCATATCGGGTATGAATCTGACCTTGAACTTGCTGCCATGCTTGATCCTCAGTGGGGGGTTGATATCATAATTGGAGGGCATTCCCACACAATACTGGAGAAACCAGCCATGGTAAACAACATACTGATTGCCCAGGCAGGCGTAGGCACAGACCAGATTGGCCGGTTTGATATAGTAGTGGACGATGATACCAACAGCGTTGTGGATTACAAGTGGCAACTGGTACCTATAGTTGAAGGAATTGCTGAACCGGACCAGCACCTTGAAGAGTTTATTAACACATTCAAGAGTGAAGTGGACAGCAAATACAACGCTATACTCTGCAAGCTGAGCACTGAGCTTACCCACCCCAGGAGAGAGATAGAAACCTCTCTTGGAAACCTGTTTGCAGATGCACTGGCCGAAACTGGAGACTGTGATATTATGCTGGTCGGTTCCGGCTCTATCCGAGGCGAAAAATTAGGACCTGTGGTTACTCTTAAAGATTACCGTTCCATATTTCCATATGACGATTATATGTCCCGCTACCAGATCAACGGCAGCCAACTAAAAAGAATATTCAGCCATATAATGCGCCCGGAAAACCGCAATGGGGAAGGTGAGTGTTACCAGGTTAACTCAACCGTCAGGGCAATTTATTCTGATATTGCGCGGGCGCTGGTGTCACTTGAAGTACACGGACAACCAGTAGAAGACTGTAAAAACTATTCCATTGGCCTGATAGGCTACCACATTGCCAATTGTGACAGGTACCTAAACATCAGCCTGGAAGAGCTCAGCAACTCCGGAAAATCCAGGGTTATTTCCACCTCAGTGCCCGAAGTTGTAGAAGAATATCTGCACAACCATCAGAACGCATCTTCAAAAGTGGAGGGGCGGCTGGTTTACATCTAGTTTCTTAAACTGTGGATGGGCGCAGGTATACGGCCGCCTCTGCGGGCAAAAACTTCACTTGAGTATTTGCTGACTGGCATTATTACACCGCCTCCCAACAAACCTCCGAATTCTACCGATTCGCCTGCTTTTTTGCCTTGAACGGGAATAATCCTTACTGCGGTAGTTTTATTGTTGATAACCCCAATAGCCGCTTCATCGGCAATAATGGCAGCAATGGTATGTTCTGGCGTATCCCCGGGTATGGGTATCATATCCAGCCCAACAGAACACACACAGGTCATGGCTTCCAGTTTATCCAGCGATAATGCGCCACATTTAACTGCATCTATCATTCCGGCATCCTCACTCACCGGTATAAAAGCTCCCGATAGCCCCCCAACGTGCGAACTGGCCATCACTCCGCCTTTTTTAACCGCATCGTTCAAAAGCGCCAGCGCGGCAGTGGTACCGTGGGTTCCGCATTTTTCAAGCCCCATCTGTTCCAGAATATGAGCAACACTATCACCAATAACTGGAGTAGGTGCCAGAGAAAGATCTACAACCCCAAACGGGATACCCAGTCTTTGTGATGCTTCGCTGGCTACCAGCTGACCCATACGAGTTATCTTGAAGGCGGTTTTTTTGACGAGCTCTGCCACCTGGCTGAAATCAGCCTCCGGGCTGAGCTTTTTTAACGCGTTGTGGACTACACCAGGTCCGCTTACCCCTACATTTATCACACACTCTGGCTCTCCGATACCGTGGAAAGCCCCTGCCATAAAGGGATTGTCCTCCGGGGCATTGGCAAACACTACCAGCTTGGCACAGCCTATGCTATTTTTATCAGCGGTGAGCTCTGCCGTTTTTTTAATGATAGAGCCCATCTGCGCTACTGCATCCATGTTTATGCCGGCTTTCGTCGTGGCGATATTCACCGATGAACATACCTTGCCAGTCTCCGAGAGCACTTCCGGAATACTGGCTATCAGGCGCCGGTCCCCTGCGGTATAACCTTTGTGCACCAAAGCCCCGTATCCACCGATAAAATTGATCCCGAGCTGCGTAGCAGCTTTATCCATAGCAACGGCAATCTTAGCCACATCACCCCGGCTGCTTTCCGCAATGACGGATATAGGGGTAACGGCAATACGTTTGTTGATTATCGGAATACCAAAATCCCGTTCTATTTCTTCGCCAGTCTTTACCAGCTTGCAGGCAACACGGGTAATTTTTTCATATACCTGCCGGCTCATTTCATCAACATCCGGATGTACGCAATCTCTCAAAGAAATACCAAGTGTGATGGTTCTGACATCCAGGTTTTCATTTGAAATCATATTAATAGTTTCAAGAATTTCTCTTGGGCTTATCATTTGACTGCTCCAGTTGTTAAATAACTAATTACTTGTTTAAATCTCATGCATTGACTTAAAAATATCTTCGTGCTGAATTCTTATCTTCAAACCTATTTCGTCCCCTTTGGCTGATAGCCGGGAGGAAAGCTGTTCAAAGCTGATATTTGCCTTGCTGATATCCACCAGCATTATCATGGTAAACAGTTCCTGCATGGTAGTCTGGGTGATATCCAGTATATTTACGCCGGCTTCGGCCAGAATAGTGCTGACACCAGCTATGATACCTATTTTATCGGTCCCGATTACGGTAATAACAGCTCGCATATCTGAGTTCTCCTTTTTCCGAGTTGGCTATATTCTCTTTTACAAAGGAATTTATGACCAATAATAATACCATTTATCTGGTTATCCTCCCAATTGCGAATTTTTGCAATATTTAGAAAATACCAGTTTATATATATCCTCTCTTAATAGCATAAAAACCAAGGATTTTTATGATTTTTTACTTATATTACTTGCGCAAATAATTTTCATAGTATAAAATACGCCGGAAATTTTTACCGCATAAATATCAGGTCGTAAGAGCACCTGCACAATTCAATTTAATATCCCTTTTTGTACCAGGCTCGCCCTGTACCGCTTACACCAAAGGAGGTAGAGCTATGCAGTATAATGTATACACTCTCTCAAACTTCAGGAATCTTCCACAACTGGCAAATCTACCCGAAGAACAGCTGCAAGACATAGAAATAGTTGGTTCCGTATTCCCGTTTCGGGTGAACAACTACGTTGCCGACCGGCTTATAGACTGGGCTCGCGTACCAGATGACCCGATGTTTGTAGCTACCTTCCCCCAGAAGGAAATGCTGCTTTCGGAAGATTACCAAACAATGGCAAATCTTTATCACTCGGGTGCTGACAGAGAAACAGTTAACAATGCCGCTAACCAGATCCGCCTCAAACTTAATCCGCACCCAGCCGGGCAGCAGGAATACAACACACCCTTATTTCAGGGCGAACGGTTGAATGGGGTACAACATAAATACCGGCAAACTCTGTTATTCTTTCCACAGAGAGGGCAGAATTGCCATGCATTCTGTACATTTTGCTTCCGGTGGCCGCAATTTACCGGCATCGAAGAATTGAAGATATCAACTGAAAATAATTACAAGTTATCAGATTATATTAGAGCTCACCCTGAGATTACAGATGTGTTAATTACCGGTGGCGATCCGCTTATAATGAAAGCAAATGTTTTAGAGAGTTACATTGAGCCACTTCTTTCCCCTGAGCTCTCTGGCATCAAGACAATCCGTATTGGAACCAGAGCCTTAACCTTCTGGCCTTATAGATTCCTGACCGATAATGATTCTGAGGATCTGTTAAAACTTTTTACCAGAATAAGGAAATCTGGCAAACACCTGGCTTTCATGGCACAATTCAACCATCCGGTAGAACTCGAAACAGAAGAAGTAAAAGAAGCAATAGCCAAAATCCAGGAGGCTGGCGCGATAATCAGAACTCAATCTCCCTTGTTACGCCATATTAATGATGATCCTGAGATCTGGGCGGAAATGTGGCAAAAGCAAGTATCTCTAAACTGTATACCTTACTATATGTTTATTGCCAGAAATACCGGAGCTCAACACTATTTTTCGGTACCGCTGGTTGAAGCCTGGCAAATTTACAAACAGGCGTATCAGTCTGTAAGCGGTCTCTGCCGTACTGTAAGAGGTCCCAGCATGTCTTGCCTTCCGGGAAAAATACAGATAACCGGTTTATACAACATATGCGGACAAAAGGTAATCGGGATGCAAATGCTGCAGGGAAGAAATCCGGATTGGGTACGCCGCCCATTTTTTGCCGAGTACGATGAAAATGCTACCTGGTACACAGAACTTAAACCGGCTTTCGGGGAAGAGAAGTTCTTTTTCAGCGAAGAGCTTGACCAGATTCTTGAACCGGGAGAATTTGAAACCGGATTCGAGTAGTTTCCTGCCCGCCTCTCTTGACAGAAAGCAGATTTATTGGTAAATATAAATTAAACCACCTACAATACAGTGCAATTGATTTGCAGCTATGAATGGCAAACCGTCATTAGCCCTAAAATTGTTTTCTTTTAGTTATGTAGCTACTTCACGATAACTATTAATAATAAGTTTTAAGCTTTATTAAAAGTACCAAGGAGAAAGAATTGCTTATGGAAACAGGATCTTTGCCAATCAATCAACAAAATACTCAGCCTGCACCAGAAACCACCCAGGAAACGGCATCACCCCCGGAACCTCAATTGCCAGAGGCAATACTGAACACCGAACTGCCTCTTCCTCTACTAAAGAAAGATGATGCCCGGGATATTTATGACCTGGGAGAATATAATCTTGCGGTTTATACTGACCGGGCAAGTGTTTTTGGTGTACCTATCGAAGGCGGGATACCAGAAAGAGGAATCTACATGGCACGCCTTACCAGCCACTGGATGGCCAAGACTAACATAGTTGTCCCTAATCATTTCAAGGCTTTTATTCAAGAAACTAATGATCTGAACCAGTTTCTGAAAGAAGGCGAGAGTTTCCAACTACCAGAGAACCTGGCTGGAAGGTGCCTTGTATACAAAAAGATTGAACCCCTGGAAGCTGATTTTGAAGTATGGGGGTATCTAACCGGCCCAGCCTGGAAAGAGTATAGTGAAACAGGAAACGTATTTGGCCATCCCCAGATCAGCGGATTGCTGCAAAGCCAATGCATACCGGGAAGTATACTCGTTGCCTTTACAACCGATGCTGAAGGCAACCGCAAACAATTGAGCGACGATGAACTTGTTGAGCTTACTGGTCCCAAATTACTCGAAGATATTAAATCAGCTTATGTCAGGTTGTATAACGATATTCAACGGGCACTCAGGGTTAACGGCAAGTTCATTGTTGCCCACATGAAACTCATATTTGGCAAAGACCGCAAGAAAGCCTACATTGCAGATGATATTCTCACGCCAGATTCAACCTGTTATTGGGATATGCAGCACTACAAGGTTGGATCTCCCTATTACAGCTTTGAGTCCCAAACCTTGAAAGCGTGGCTGATGCATACAAGCTGGAAACAACGAGGCCCGTTGCCCCAGATACCGGCCAACATCATGCTCCAGACCATTGACAGATACCGCACACTCTGTGAACGAATTACCGGCAAGTAGCTGTTTGCCAATTTTGGTATTTGAGATTATTATTAAACCCCTGCCTTCGGTGTTAATGGCAGGGGTTTAAATATTACGGCAGATGTATAGTAAATAATTTTTCCCACTTAATCACTTAAAAACCAATCTGAAAAAAAGCCGCTAAAAGGAAGGAAGCACTATTACCATTTTAAAAAGAGAGCTATTTTCATTTTATTCCCACCTGGTGGGTTTAATAGCCGCTGTCGCCGGCACTGTTGCCTTATTGATTCTATCCTGGGGACATTGGCAATATTTTATTGTTTGCCTTATATATGGTATTTCTGCAATTAACCTGTTCACGGCCAGTTCAGTCTACCACGCCTCAAAGCGCGGTGAAGATACCAAAACAATCTGGCGCAAGTTGGACCATGTTGCTATTTATATCATGATTGCCGGAACCTATACCCCGCTTGCATATCACTACCTTGATGGAGCCTGGTTCTGGAGCATTATCCTGATCCAGTGGGGGCTAGTGATAGCCGGATTATTTTTTAAACTTTTTTATCTTAAGGCGCCGCGATATCTATCAGTTTCCATATATCTGCTGATGGGATGGATGGTGGTTGTGTTTTTAGGCAAATTGTGGCCGTTGGCAACTACGGTAGAAATTGTTCTACTGCTTCTTGGCGGTATATCCTATAGCGCAGGTGCTGCAATCTATGCAATAAAAAAACCCAATCCGGTGCCGGGCGTATTTGGCTTTCATGAAATATTCCATGTACTGATAATTGCCGGAGCTGCTTTTCATTATCTGGTTATCCTTTTGCTTTTGCCATGATAACAGCTGCGGTTTGTATACAGTATGCCTCTGATACTAAAATACAATGATGTACTTGCCGGCGAAGCGCCTAATCTAGTGCTAACAAGTACTGAAACGAATTTAATGCATATAATAGATGTTAATCAGTTGGTTAAACGTTTCGGCAATGTAATTGCAGTCGATAACGTATCATTCCAGGTAAAACAAGGGGAAATTTTTGGATTTCTGGGTCCGAATGGCGCCGGGAAAACAACAACAATTTCCATGTTGTGCACACTTCTCAAACCTTCATCGGGCACTGCTACCGTCAGTGGGTTTGATATAGTCAAGCAGCGTGACGACGTACGCCATTCGATTGGGCTTGTTTTCCAGGATTCTTCTTTAGACGAATATCTAACCGCCGAACAAAACCTTTACTTCCATGCCTATGCTTACAGCATTCCCCGCGCAGAAAGAAAAAAACGCATTGACGACCTGCTCGAACTAGTTGGTCTTGCCGACCGGCGAAAGAGCAAAGTCAGTACATTTTCTGGCGGCATGAAAAGGCGGCTGGAAATTGCCCGTGGATTACTCCATCACCCGGATATTTTATTTTTAGATGAGCCCACTCTTGGCCTTGATCCACAGACCAGGCGCCATATTTGGGACCATATTATCAATCTCCAAAAGTCCGGTGGACTTACTATTTTTCTTACTACCCATTATATGGACGAAGCCGAAAACTGCCACCGTATAACAATAATAGACAAAGGGCAAATAATTGCCATGGACAGCCCGGATAAACTCAAGGATTCCGTAGGGGGTGATTTGGTAACTCTCACCGCAGAAGACGAAGAATCTGCCAGAATGGAGTTGATTCAAAGCTACAACCTCAACCCGGAGGCAAATAACGGAGAGCTCTCTTTTTATGTGCCGCACGGTGACAGATTTATCGCGGGGCTACTCAATGGGTTTAGCACCCGATTGACCGCCATCAACATTCGCCGGCCAACCCTGGATGACGTCTTCCTTAAGCTAACCGGTCGCGCCATTCGTGATGAAGAAGTAAACTTCCGTGATCGGGTAGCAATGTCAAGAAGAAGGCACGGCAGATAGTATGAGCGGGATTATTAGAGGGATCTGGGTTGTAGGTTACCGGGAGCTATTGCGTTTTGTACAGGAACGATCCCGGCTGATTTCTTCCTTCGGTATGCCGCTTATTTTCCTGATCGTATTCGGAGCCGGCTTTGGCCGAATGATAGGCACAGTTGTACCCGGAGTAGACTATATACAGTTTATGTATCCCGGAATACTTGCCATGACCGTACTGATGAATTCCCTTATGAGCGGTGTCTCGATAGTATGGGATCGCGAGTTCGGCTTCCTGAAGGAAATTATGGTATCTCCCCTTGATCGGAGGGGAATACTGTTGGGTAAAGCCGCCGGCAGTGCTACAGTTGCAATAATCCAGGGGTCAATAATGTTGATACTCGCTCCTATCCTGGGTGTGTCCATCACATTCTCGATGGTGATAAAGCTTTTACCGGTAATATTTATTGTTTCGGTTGCCATCTCCTCTCTCGGTTTACTGGTTGCTTCCCGGATGAAGTCCCAGCAGGGTTTTCAAATGGTGATTCAGCTATTGATTATGCCGCTTATTTTCCTGGCTGGTGTATTCTACCCGGTGAACAACGTTCCGATTGTGATGGAGGTAATCTCCAAAATTAATCCGTTAACTTATGGCGTAGATGCTATCCGCCAGGTATTTCTGGGCTCGGAATCCGCTTACGGCACTGGAGTAACGGTGTTCGGTCACACCATGACAATTATGGATGACGTTATAGTGGTTGTATTACTGGGACTCGCGCTGATGAGTGTAGCCGTCTGGTCTTTTACCCGCAGCGAGTAGCTGCCAACATGACTGTCAATATTGACACAAGCCTGATTGCTGGTTAAACTGGATATATTGACTGTGATGAGGTTTTGATCTCGTTGAAGTGCCCTGCATGCCATAATTCTATGATAGTGGTTGAGTACCATAGCATTGAGCTTGATTACTGCGCAAGTTGCCATGGAACATGGTTTGATAAAGGCGAGCTGGAGTTGCTAATGCGCTCAATGGAGCTGGATGACTCGCCAAACTTGCTGGAACGTATTGCCGGGCAGCCGGAGATACCATCAACCGAAAACAAACGTAAATGCCCTATCTGCCGTCGTAACATGAAAAAACATTTTGTTGGCTCCAGCCCGCAAGTATTGGTTGATCACTGCACCAAACAACACGGTCTTTGGTTTGATTCCGGTGAATTGCACCACCTTGTAGGCAGCATGGAGGCCGGTGATATTACTGAATATAGCAGCGAACAGGAGCTGCTTGTGTTTCTCGGCGAAGCTTTTGAAGCCGAGGGTAATTGTAACTAATCAGGAGGAAACCTATGATCGGACTGTGGATCGCCCTTGGAGTTATTGCTGTTATTGTAATAGCAATCATCGCCCTGTATAACGGCCTGGTAAGACTACGCAATGAGGTAAAAAATGCCTGGGCTCAGATAGACGTCCAGTTAAAACGGCGTTATGACCTCATTCCCAATCTCATAGAAACAGTAAAAGGCTACGTAAAACATGAGCGCGAAACACTGGAAGCTGTGACTAATGCACGTACTATAGCGCAAAAAATGTCAGAAGCTGGCGCTCAAGCCAGGAGCAAAGCTGAAGGAGAACTCAGTTCTGCCCTTATGCGCCTTCTGGCAGTTGCTGAGGCTTATCCGGATTTAAAAGCCAACCAGAATTTTCTAGCCCTTCAGGAAGAACTTACCAGCACAGAGAACAAGATCAGCTTTTCCAGGCAGTTTTATAACGACTCCGTACTTCGTTATAACAACCAAACTCAGGTGTTTCCTTCTAACATAATCGCCGGTATGTTCGGATTCAAGGGCGGCGAGTTCTTCGAAGTAACTACCACTACCGAACGGGAAGCTCCTAAAGTCAGTTTTACTTAATATAGCTTTTTTGGAGTTAATGTTTTAAATAAATGTGGGAACAGATACGCTCTAATAAGTGGCGCTCTGTGGTACTGACGGTTTCCATGGGGCTGGTGTTGGCTGGATTGGGTTATGCGCTTGGCATGTATTTTGTCGATAGCGGAGTAGCCGGGGTTCTTTTTGCCATTGGGCTCTGGTTAATAATGAACCTGATAGCTTTTTTCCAGGGTGATAATATTTTGCTATCGATATCCGGTGCGCGAAAAATCGGCCCCAACGACCACCCGCGCCTTTACAATATTGTTGAGGAAATGCAGATTGCCGCCGGCCTTAAAAAAATGCCGGATGTGTATATCATCGATGATCCTGCCATGAATGCCTTCGCTGTTGGCAGGGATAAAAACAAGTGTGCAGTTGCCGTAACTGCCGGGCTACTGACCAAGCTCAATCGTGACGAGCTCCAGGGTGTAATTGCCCATGAAATGGCACACATCAAAAACCGGGACGTATTGCTGATGGCATTCACCTCGGTGATGCTGGGTACCATTGTAATACTCTCTTGGTATGCATCCAGGATGATGATTTTCGGCGGTTCCGGAAGCTCAAGGCGTGACTCTGGAGGGGGAGCAGGGCAGGGTATTATCATGCTCATAGCCTTGCTGCTGGTGGTTCTTGCTCCCCTTTTTGCCCAGCTGATTTACTTTGCTATTTCCCGCAAGAGGGAATATCTGGCAGATGCTTCCGGAGCTTCATTTACCCGTTACCCGGAAGGATTGGCATCAGCACTTGAAAAAATTGCCTCTTCTACCGAACAGCTAAAAACAGCGAATCAGGCAACTGCTCCCATGTTCATCATGAATCCATTCAGACAAAAGGGGAAAGCGGCTGCCAATCTTACCAGTACTCACCCTCCTATCTCGGATCGTGTACGTATTTTACGTTCGATGGGTGGCGCCAGTTTTGTTGATTACAATAAGGCATACAGTGAAGTACACAGCGGCGGCAGTATTCTTCCCGCTTCCGCGTTGGCCGCTGCCCCTAAAGTACCGCTCAAGCGAACACATAGAAAATTAGCCGCAGTACCAGATGATGCCACTAATGAATTGCAGCGCACGCGCGAAACCAGTGATGTTTTGTGGAAATTAAATAATTACTCCACTGTCAATTGTACGTGCGGTACTCGCCTGCGCATTCCCCCCGATTATAAAGGATCCACTGTTAAATGCCCTCACTGCGGAAGTGAAATTAATCTTGCAGGGACCGGGGCAGCGTGAAAATTGCAATTTTAATAGCTAAAGGCTTTGAAGAGATCGAAACATCTGTTACTTACGATGTTTTAAAGCGTGCCGGGATTGATGTCATCGCTGCCGGCCTCCACTCGGGAGAAATAGCTGGATCACGAGGACTCAAAATTGTTGTTGATGCAACAATAAATGACCTTAATCCTTCTGAACTCGATGGAATTGTAATCCCGGGCGGCTATCCTTGTTATGTAAACCTAGGTAATAGTACAGCTGTATTGGAATTGATTAGAAAAATGGCAGCCGCTGGTAAATATCTTGCCTCTATTTGTGCCGGCCCTCTCGTCCTCGAACAAGCCGGAGTTATCAAAGGCAAGACGGTCACCTGCTTTCCAGGGATTGAAACCAGCCTGAAGACTGCTCGTTTCAGCCCTCAACGGGTAGTCGAGGACGGCAATATTATAACCAGCCGCGGACCGGGCACCGCTATGGAGTTTGCTCTCAAACTGGTTGAACGCTGGGTTGGCAAGGAAACCGCCATCAAGTTAAGCAAAGACCTGGTAGTCTAATCTGCCGCGGCGATAATATCTTCAGCATCAGTCATAGAACTTACCTGCTCTACAAAATCTTTTAGAGACGGATTTTGTTCTCTTAAAGCTTTTAATCCACTGCCGATAGGGCTTACTGACCCCGGGGAAGAAGCATAGGTCCCATAAAACGCAAAATAAGCCTGATTCAATTTTCGAATGTAATATCCGTTTGAAGCTAAATATAACCGGCGCTCTTCCATGTATTGTTCAGCTTCTTCGACTTGTCCTTTTTCCAGCATCTCGTCCACCACAAGGCGAGTTGTCCTCATTTCAGCATAAAAATCGAACTCATTGGCTGGAGCCATTGCATAATTGGCTGATGTGGTGGCAGTTTCCTGGTAGTATTTTTCGTATACCATAGATGCAATTTCCTGGCTTACCATTCCAGCCAATGCTTCATTTACGGTTGCTATTTCGTAATCACGGATTATCCCGGCTATATGCATGCCATAACGAAAACCGAGTGGGCGGAAAAACAGATATTGATGGAACCACTCTTCAACTGCCACTTCGATAGAATAATCCAGGGGAAGAGTATCAGCTACAAAAGAAGGATAGGTAGCAATTCCGCCAAGCCTCACTACCAATCCACTCATCCCGATTTTTTCTATCTCTTCTTCGACCGCCTGTTTTTGATCATCATTCATTATTTGGACAAGGGCGATATCTTTATATCTGGATATTTCATCGCGAGGGGATATTACCAGCAGGTGAGGCGGCGGTTGAATCACAAAGTTGACCGGAGGGAATACAACTGCTGCATTATGCACATCCTGCCAAGGATTAATAATACCGCACTCTGCAAGAATTGTTTCGACCTGGGCAGACAATGTGCCTTCGACTTCGGATAATATATGCTGGTTGCGCTCGGATAGATTTAAAATCTGTTCCTCAACTGATGATACGTCCCCATCCTCCAAGCCTTGTTGTAACATCAGGAGTTTTTGTTCGAGGGCGACGACCTGTTGCCGGTTACTGAAGTATTCCTTAACCAGTTCGGAATTTTCTGGATCCTCAGCGCGGCTATTAAAGATATACTGATCATACTGACGCGTAAGGGCATGTATTTGCCAATCGAATATACTGAAATGGTATGGGTCGGCAATTTGGTTAATCTGGCGAGTTAGCCCAGCCTCTCCATTGCAACCACAAAACAAAATTGTCGCCACTACAATCAAGGCGAAAACTTTGGTGCTGATGATATTGGAAGCCAGTATTCTTTTCACATATATATCGGTATTTTTTTATCTGGTAAGTACCCGCCGGGTATTAATACATTTACATCTGGGACGTTGCCGCTCCGCTTTCCTCTGAAATGCCACAGGCTATATGAGCTAACTCCCAGGAGTAATCATAAAGATGGAGTCCTTTGCTCACGGCAATTATTTCCCCATCTTCAACTCCCAACTCCGAACCAATATATTCCTTGAGTAGTTGAATAGCAGCAAGGTTGGATGGAAAGCCCGCCCAGAGGTCCCAGGATCTAAAATAACAGATGAAATGCAGGCTATTATACCTAACCCTCGTATCGATACCCCGTAAACATGGAGGATCGGTGAGGTAAATAGAGCGATCATCGCCAACACTCATGTAAGCCTGGTTAGTATTAAATCCGCCTTCCCGATACATGCGTATAACCTCGGCTATCTGGTGCTCCAGATATTGGCCATACGTATACTGTTCCCCTTCGGCGCGTTTGGCGGTCATCAAATAAGGGAGGTAATTTTCAATATACTCCATGGTAGTCGGAGAAGGGACTCCAGCCGGCACATCGGGAGTCAGCGGACGATTACCAGGATTTGTGATTTTAACCTGAACAAAATCTAGCTCCTTGCGCTTCTGCCCGGCATAGCTGCCTCTTTCAATGAGATATTCATATCCGCTATCAAGTACATGGCGAAGGCATTGAAACCAGGCCTCGGACAGGTCACGAGCTTCAATTGTGGTTATTTTCATGCGTTACGCTCCCGGATTTTATCTGGCGCCTGTTCGATTAAAAAGGGCAAAAAACCGGTCTTGATACCCTTCAAAAAGTTCCCATCGGTCAAGCTCATCTTTTAATTCTCTTGGCTCAAGCTCTCCGGTATTGACTTTGCTGAACATTTCTTCAATTCTGAGCCTGGCTTCCAGGGGAACACCCAGCGAGTCAATATCAAGCAAACCTCGCGATTGCATCTGGGCAATGTTGCCCTTCATAGAATGAGAAGTAATCTGGTGTATGAACTTAAGCAGGGAGACATCCCACATATCGTCCTTGCCCTTGATAATCGCCATCAGAGGATCCCTTTTGCGCTCAATTTCAGCGTTGATCCGCTCCACTACCAGTTGCATACTGTCTGGAATAATGGTTAATTCTCCCGGTTCATTACGATATGTGTAATAAATACCCGGGGTGTTAGGGCCATGCTGCTGAATTAGTGAATCAAAATAATGCCGGGCGTCTGAGCTGAAACCCTCAAGCCGTGACAGGTAATAAGGTGTTACGACACGAGGACGGTTTGCTATTACGCGACCTTTGCGGACGACCGTTTCATTATTCTTTTTATCTATCTCGGCGTAACTAGGCGCGGTGACCATATAGTACCCGATATTGGTAATTCCAAAAGTGTCAAGCAACTGCCTGGGAGGCCGTATTACCATCGTCTGCCTGACGGCTTCGGCTATTCTTTCATCCTTGATATCCATTTTTCTACCCCCTCACGTGTTTTAGCCGATTTGCTTAAGCTCCTCTTTATACTCATTTAATAGCCTGATATACTGCGAATCAAACTGGTTTACTAACCGGCGCTTTTCTTCCTTAAACTGGGGAAGATTGTCAACGTCGGCAATCATCCCTGAAGCGCTCGAACCAAGTTGCTGTTCAATTGCCTGTTTCAGCTTCCGAGAGTATTCTGTTTTTAACTGTTCAATAGCCTGGTTTTTCTGTGAATTACCCTGAGTTTCGTAATGGTCAAAAAGATTGCGTATTTGTTCTACAACCTGTTTTGCCTTGTTCTTGTCTTTTTTGAGAACGACTACAGCTTCGAGCGCTCGGCGGGTATGTTCTTTTTCATTTTTCCCATGCGGAAGTATGATATTTGAATATATTATCGAAAGCGCTCCCTGAATAAGATACGTACGAGCAGACGTTTCGCGTTTGTTTAACTCTTCTTCAATGTTGAATTCTCCGGAGACAATGCGCGCACCGAGCTTTTCGCCTTCGGGGACATACTTCCACCGCATTCTATCTTCAGTGGTGATTTCTTTACTTTCTGCCTCGGCTTTTGCCAGGGCTATTTCTCTGGCGCTCTTAATTTCATCTGACATTTCGATCACCCCTATATAATAAGAATCTTTTTCAATTTAATTATACTAGATATAACCATAAGTATAAACCGGTCAGTGGTATTTTTTGAATTTGTTAAATTGAAATGATATGCCAAACGCCGAATATTGTGCCACTGCGTGATATTCAAACCCGACGCTAAATTGGTCTATGTGTGAATTGAAAGGTTGAAAACTAGTGATTTTTCCGTTGTTTTAACAGGCAATATTCAAGGCTGTCTGCCAACGCTAACCAACTGGCTTCAATGATATTGGTAGAACTACCGACCGTTCGCCATTGGGTTTCTCCATCGGCAGATTCTATGAGCACCCTTACCAAAGATTCCGTTCCGGTGCTTTCTTCCAGAATTCTTACTTTATAATCAACCAGTTTCACTGCGGACAAGCTGGGATAATTAGCGAGCAAGGCTTTACGTAAAGCATTATCTAAAGCGTTTACTGGACCATCCCCCTCGGATACCGTGTGCATGATTTGACCATCTACCTTTACCTTAACCATGGCTTCGGACAATAGACCATCACTATTGTTGTTGGATGGATGACGGCGCCTCTTTTCCACCAGAACCATATAGTCCACCAATTCAAATGGCGGCTGGTAGCCAGGCAGCGCCCGATGTAGAAGTAAATCGAAGGAAGCCTCGGCGTTTTCGTATTGAAATCCCCTGCTCTCCAGTGATTTGACTTTTTCCACCAGTTTTTGAGCTTCTAATCCTGATGGAGGCAAAGGAACGCCTATTTCCCTTGCCCTGAATATTATGTTGGATTTACCAGAAAGCTCGCTGACCAGGGTACGGGTTTTGTTTCCAACGCGCTCAGGATCTATATGCTGGTAGCTTTGAGACCATCTGCTTATACCTGAAACGTGCAGACCGGCCTTGTGCGAAAAAGCGCTTGCTCCAACATATGGCATGTAGGCATCCGGAATCAGGTTCGCCACCTCACTTACATAGCGAGAAACCTCGGTTAACCGAGCTAGTTGTTGGTCGCTAATGCAATTAATGCCCATTTTTATCTTGAGTGCCGGGATGATGGAACATAAATTGGCATTCCCACAGCGTTCACCATACCCATTAATTGTACCTTCAACGTGGTTGACACCGGCCATCACAGCGGTCAGACTGTTTGCTACCGCCAGCTCAGAATCATTGTGGGCATGAATACCAAGATCCACCGCCACTACACCCCTGGCAGCATTGACCATATCAGCTACCTCGTTAGGGAGCGTCCCTCCATTGGTATCACACAATACGAGACACCTGGCTCCGGCAGACTCGGCCGTTTTTAAAACTTCCAGGGTATAACCAGGATTATTTTTATAACCATCAAATGCGTGTTCTACATCAACAAACACTTCAAGATGTTTGGATTTTAAAAACTCTATTGATTGCCGGATCATGCGCAAATTTTCTTTCAGCTCTACCTGTAAAACCTGCCTGACATGCAAATCTGATCCTTTAGCCACTATGTTGACTACGCTGACCCCCGACTCGACAAGGGAAAGAAGATTGGTATCTTGTTCCGGTTCAGCTCCCGGCCGGCATGTACTCCCAAATGCCACCAGTTTCGCCTGAACCAGGTTCAATTCCCTTGCCCGGGAGAAGAATTCGGCATCTTTGGGATTCGATCCCGGCCAGCCGCCTTCAACATAATGTATACCCAGTTCATCTATCTTTCTTGCGATAGATATCTTGTCCTCAACGGTTAGAGAAATGCCTTCCCGCTGAGAACCGTCTCTGAGTGTTGTATCGTATAACTCCACCATCATGTGCCTATACCAATTGGCTCCTGACAAGTTGGCCCATTTTTACTGTACCAACAACTTCACCGGATTCATTAATTATATCAGAAGTACGGTACCCCTGAGACAGTACTTTCTGCACCGCATTTTCAATTGCCATGGCTTCCTGTTCCAGGTTAAATGAGTATCTGAGCATCATCGCTAATGTCAATATAGTGGCAAGTGGATTGGCAATATCCTGTTTGGCGATAGTCGGGGCACTTCCATGAACCGGCTCATATAAGCCAAAAATGTTACGGCCAGCTTCCGGCACATCTGCCAGACTTGCTGAAGGGAGCATTCCTAATGAGCCAGCCAGAACAGAGGCTTCGTCAGTTAAAATATCCCCAAACATATTTTCGGTTACAACCACATCAAAATAACGTGGATCCTGTATCAGCTTCATAGCACAAGCATCAACAAGCAGGTGCTCAAGTGTAACATCCGGGTAATCCAGTGCAACCTCATCTGTTACCTGACGCCATAACCGCGAAGACATAAGCACATTAGCCTTATCCACACTAACCAGGTGCTTTTTTCGCTGTTGGGCGAGCTCAAAGCCAACCCTTACAAGACGCGCGATTTCCTGCTCAGAATAAACCATGGAATCGACGGCTCTTCTGCCCCTGTTTGTTTCCC
>JAQUNW010000025.1 GCA_028717385.1 Dehalococcoidales bacterium
AAAAGTCCAATATGTGCTGGACCCTTACAATCCATTGACAATCACTTAACGGCAGAATATAATCGACTTCATGAACAAACCGTTCAAGCTATCAGTTATCTTCTGGGTTCTTCTTTCTTTCTTTCTGCTTACTTCCTCTGTCGTTTATGCCCAAGATGAAACACAAATAACCGGTTACTTAACAGGCGGGCAGACAAACACATATCCGGTTGAATTGAAACAGGGAGAAGTGCTCTACATCATCCTTGCACGTGCAGATGATAATCTAGCTATATTTATCAAAAATCCAAGCGGCCAAGAAACAAATAACTCTTCAGCGCAAATACCTCATTGCGTATTTCAGGCTCAAAGTAACGGTCAACATTCCATTGTTCTGAATAACACAAACGGAATGGACATACGCAAGCGTTATTATGATTTCACTTATTCAGTATTACCATCTTTTGAATACTCCAATTTGATATCCAGTAAATCACCTTTGGTACTAAGTATACCCGCGCCTATAACTAGTTCAACAAACTCCAATGTCATATTGCCGGCACAAAACGACAATGTACCTTCTCCGCCTTCATCTTCAAATATTAGCGGCTTAACGATAATCGGGATTATCATAGGGATGATTGTTTTGTTAATTTTTCTCGTTGGAATAGGTTCTCGTTCAAGACGAGTTCGCTATCACGGTGATTCCGGAGATACCTATATAATAGTAAATGGAAGACGCCAAGGAAGACGCCAGCGCAGTGACATTCAAAGAGCGCTTGATTGGCATGTTCCTAAAGTTAATAAAGATGGTGCAGAGTTTCTTTCTGGCGCAAGTAGTTTGAAAAAAACTCAACAAGATGAGTTGAAAAGGATCAGAAAGAACCTTTGGGGGTAGCTTAGAAAAGAATATTCCTTTATTTCATAGGTCTGCTTGTCTAGTGTTTCGTACACTTTCATTCGCATAATAATATGCCCATTCTGCAAATAAAGCTAATATCGGAAGCTCGAGCATAAGACTAGAACAGTAATTTTAAAGAATATACGATTCACGTGTACCCATCAAGATTTTTCCTGTTTGTTCTCTTCATTCGACCAATCACGTATAATGCCGGGCGTTAACAAAACAAGGAGGTTTTAGCCATGAAAGTTAAGCACGTGGTTAACCAAAAGAGAAAAAGCAGAAAGATGTTTGGTGGAGCGGGAGACGAGATTCGAACTCGCGACTTCCTGCTTGGGAAGCAGACATTCTACCACTGAATTACTCCCGCTTTTGGACGATGGTATTTTAACTTAAAAAGCATTAGCTGTAAAGCAATTGTATATTTATTTGCACCCGTTCAAGTTTACTGGCCGGATAGCGGATAACCGAGTTCTATCCACCTTTCGTAGCCTTTCCAGAGAACCTTGATCTTGTCCCAATCGTGCCCGGTGCCAAGTTCCTTCATTCTTTCTACCATACTGGCAGAAACTGCATCGTCCTCTCAGTCACAATAAAAAACTATCGTTTTATCTAGCGGCAGGTTTTTTAACTGGTTGTCAATCCATTGTTGGGTGATTAAAGGAGTCGCTTCACCCTGGATAAAGATTGCCCCTGGCAGATGCTCCATGTCATACAGCGCCTTAAAGCGGGTATCTACCAACACAAAATCTTCTTCGGTGTCTATCATCGCTTTCAACTCTTCACAACTTGTCCTGGGTACATCCGGGCTCACGAAACCCTGTTCTGCAAGCTCAGAGGGAGATGGCGCCCCCGGAATATTCGGGGCGATAGTGGTCTCTCCAGAGGTACAGGCTGCAGGCATAATGAGTAATGACATTACTATAAAAAGCAAGGCAGCCCTGTATAACTTACTATTCATCATGTGGTGTGCTCCTTTGGGAAATTAGAATTACATAATCATTAATTACAACTGCCTGGGACCAAGGTCTTTTTCTGCTTGGCTAATAAGCTCATCCCAATTAGTGGGGAGGTGTATTTCCTTAATTTGGTTAATAGACCAACTCGTGCCGTGCTGCAAATAGGCATTATGGCCAGATTGTTCTCCGCCAGCTACTGCAATCAATACGTCATCGGGGCTGGTATACAATGGAACCGGATACCAATCATCTCCGAAAACAGCCAGCGCGCCATCAATCTTTTGTGATTCTGCCCATTCCCTTACGTTTGGCAGGTCTATTATACGGGCGTTTTCGTACAACCACTGTTTAACATCCTGTTTTGTCCAGCCACCTTCAGAAAACGCTTTGGCAACATAGCGCGGTACAACCAGTATCCCAGAATCCTTACCTTTAATGTCTCCCATATAATAGCTTGATTCTGTATTGTTGGTGCTTGGGATTGCCATAAAACCCTGATAAGTGTATAGCAGATTCTGTAAATTGAATCCTCCAACCAGGGGCGATGAGCCTTTCCCGTAAGTGTTTATATTGTTTATGCCGGCTACTGCAGCAACCAGCGCCGTATTTGAACCCTTGGCAAATCCCCGTTCTTCTGATAGTGAAGGCCAGTCTTCCGGCAAGCCTTCTTCATCTTCAGCAAACACTGTGTTTGTGTGGCGGTTATGCCCGTAGATTGCCATTGAGCCGGTTGCCGGGAGTGCTCCGCCGATATTTTGCTGGGCAATCCTCATCGCTCGTCCGATAGATCCGTTAGCTGGGAATAGGGGATCCGGCCCAAAGCAGCCATAACCAGAAGAAAGACGTATCTGCTTGGCAACGGGTCCGTTTACTATACATGCTGGCCAGGTGGAACAGGTAGTGGTATTCATGGATTCATGGGCAAAATCTGGTTCCTGCATAGCTTCCGCGTAGGCAATAATCACCGGCAGGTATTCAGGCCGTCCGCCTGCCAGTGCCAGGCAAACAGCCAGAGAATGAACTGTAAGTATCCCGCCTTTCGGATAGAACTTGCCATAATGACCAACCGTAGATGTTGGGTCGAGGTCGGTTCCGGTAAGTATCCAATCAACTGTTTTGGCAGTTGGTGGCGTTAAGGGCAGCCCGTCTCCCCATTGGTACTGGAGGAATGTGTAATTCATTTTAGTGTATGCTTCTTCGTAATTATCAGCTGTGACGGTTACCATATCCGGCGGATATATACCAGTTTCTCTAATTTGCGGCTCCCATTGAGTAAGCCCTTTAATCACGGTATTTACTTCTGCATCGATTACAGATAAGTCGCCCTCTGCGGTAAACAAATCCCATGGCCATTCTTTTACTACCGGTGCCTCGTTGGAAAAACCCAGGCCTGCAAAGTTATTGGTTATAATCCCGGTAAAACCTTTGCGGGTCATTATCATGGTGGGAACACCAAGTTCCATTTCGATGAAAGCAGCTGCCCGAGCTGCACGCGTTGAACAGGATCCTCAGCCGGCGTTGCCTACAATCACTCCATCGCAACCGGCTTCTTCCAGCTGTTTCAATATACCAGCCATTGATTTTTCATCTACAACGTGGGCTATAGTGTCAAATTCTGTGTAGGGGATAATTGTAGCGGTTGGATACATATTTTTTAATACTTGGCGCAGGCGAGGGAAGGTATTATCAAAATTGTAATCCCCGTTGGTGATTTCACAGATTATCTTTCCCGCGAGGCTATCGAGCCGGGGAGCATGCAAGTTTGTAACTTCGATCGAGCCGGTAGGATTAAATACCTCAAGCTTTGCCGGTTTTGATTCTACTGTGCCAGTAGTGCTGGTTGGGTTAGTGGCATTACCTTCTTTGCATGATGAAAGCAACATTGATGAAGCAAGTGCGGTAGTTACAACGCCCGTGTCCCTGATGAACTTTCTTCGGCTGATGCCAGTGCGTTTAATGTAATCTTTTTTTTGGTTCATGCTTACCCCCCCTGCAATCAAACCATTAATCTTAAGGCTTCCAAGCCATGGTTGTACAGGCTTTGTGATAAAACTGCTTATTTGTAGCCGAACCGGTTACTGACAAGCGTAATCTCAACAGCCAGGTATTTTGCCCAGCAGCAGATCCTTTGAAGCTGTAACTACACCCCCATCAAATGCAAATTCTATGTCAGCAATCCCATATTGCCACCATTCAGGAATAAAATCTTCATAAGTCAATCTGATCAGGGTTTCGGTATAATCGATATCGTAATCATCACTGGTAATTGGTACTCCATCCCAGCTTTGTATCAAGTTACCTTTTTTGGTGATATCAAAGGCATCCAGCATTTCCCAGACCTTAACACTTAGTGTGCCTTCGACGATTAACCCCTTTCCATTTGCATCAACCGGCTTTAATAGCATATTAAGAGCAAGTTCATCCTGCATACCGGCTCGGCGGACTTCAAGCTTTTCAGCTTTCAGGTTTTGCAGTGTAGTTGTAACCGATGGAGTGGTGGTATTTGACGTGGTTGTAGTCGTGGGTTCGGTGGTTACGGGTTCTGTAGATGTGGTGGTAGTAACCGGATTAGTGCTTGTGCCTGGATTATTAGTTGAAGGTTTTACGGTGCAACCGGAGGCAATGATTATTGATACTGCCAGAAGTAAAGTAATTAATGAATGGCTTAACAGGGATTTGCTTAGCATATGGATAAACGCAACCTCACGTGATTAAGACTATATTCATTTTAGCGCATATAGTTTAAGATGTAAATAATACCTAGGAGGTGCTTCGGCTACAACAACCAGCTTCAAATGCTTGTTAAAAAACGCGGGCTGGTGGCAATTACTTGCAATTGCCAGAACAAGGCGTATCAATTGAGGAGCAACCACCTTCTCTTACGGCTTTTTTAAGGTTTTCTAAATCTTTAAAAAGTTCAGGGCTATCCTTGAGATATTGGCGCATGGCTCCTATTATCGAAGCAGCGAAAGGCTCAATTTTGGTTTCATCAATAGAATACAGAGACCATAATCCTTCCTTGCGTAAAAGTAACAGCCCGGCATTATACAACTGGCTCAGATTCCTGGAAGCCCTCGTCTGGCTGATGTTTAACGCCTGCATAACTTCACAAACGCAGCATTCCTTGTGGATTAACAGATTAAGTATGCGTAAACGGGTCTCATCAGATAGGGCTTTAAATATTTTTACTTTATTTTCAAGTACCATATATGTCCAACCTGTAGTTTATGCGGTTATTCTATAGATTTAGTCTTGAAGTGTCAATCGTTAGAATTAAAAAATTCGGTTAAAATACAGGTTGTCAAGATGCTACAATTAGAGCAAGCGGTAATTCCTTGCCAAGGGGCTTAAGTATGCATGTAGGTATAATTAAAATCTATCTGAGGCTCGCCGGCAACAATTCCTTAAAAGGAAAAAGGCAAGCCATACGCCCGATGATTGCCGGGCTTAGAAAACGGTACAATGTATCAGTAGCTGAAGTTGCCGATCAAGACCGGTGGCAAAGTGCCGTTATTGGCATCAGCCTGGTCACCAGTGATAAACGCATGGCAGATGAAGTGATATCCTCTATACAGAATGATTTAAACAGTGGTCGTTTTAACGCAGAAGTAATTGAGAACCAGGTTGAAATAATCCCAGTATGAGTATGAATTTGGAAGAGTTTTTGGCTTATCTTGTTTCAACGTCATCGTACCAAAATCAGGTCAGCCATATCGAACATATCGTTAGCCGTCCTTCCGCATTTGGTGAGCTTGAAAAGCCACTTCCAGAGAATCTTCAAAAAACACTGGAAGAATTGCATATGTGGCCGCTTTATACCCATCAGGCGGAAGCAATAGATATATCCCGCCGGGGTGAAAATGTTATTATCTCTACCCCCAGCGCCAGTGGTAAAAGTCTTGCCTATAACATCCCGGTTCTGGAAGCGCTGCAAACGCAGCCTCTTGCCAGAGCACTGTATCTTTTCCCCACCAAAGCGCTTGCCAGGGACCAGCTCCGTTCTTTGAATATAATTTTTAATTCACTCAAAGAAGAAAACCCTGCTGTTGCCGCTTATGATGGAGATACCCCCTATGAACTTCGCAACGAGGTGCGCAATAAAGCCAGGCTTATTATAACCAACCCCGATATGCTTCATATTGGTATGCTTCCCCGCCATGGGGACTGGGCACGCTTTTTTACTAATTTGAAGTACGTAATACTGGACGAAGCTCACGTATATCGGGGAGTTTTCGGTTCTAATGTTGCGCTGGTTTTACGGCGCTTGAGAAGACTTTGCCGTTATTACGGCGCAAAGCCGGTTTTTATATTTTGCTCAGCTACTATTGCCAATCCGTGTGAACACGCAGAGGCGCTCACCGGGTTGCCTTTCCAAGTAGTTGATAATGATGGCTCTCCAGCTGGAGAAAGAGACTTTGTATTCTGGAATCCCCCTCTGGAAGATCCAGCTAAAGGAGCGCGCAAGAGCTCAAACAGTGAAACATCTGCGCTTTTTGCCGAATTGGTTAGCCATAATATACGGTCGCTGGTATTTACCCGTTCCCGCCGGCTAACAGAGCTAATATATACCTATACCAGAGATCGCCTTAAACAGCTAAGCCCGGTGCACGCGGAACGTATTCAGCCTTACCGTGCTGGTTATATGCCAGAAGTGCGCCGCCAGGTTGAAGCTGGCCTGTCTACAGGCAAACTCATGGGAGTTGTGGCTACCAATGCTTTAGAACTAGGTATAGACATAGGGCATCTGGATGTAACCGTTATATCCGGGTACCCCGGCACCATATCCAGTACCTGGCAGCAGGCCGGCCGCAGCGGAAGGAGCGGGCGCAAGGCATTGACGATTATGGTTGGCCGGGATGACCCTCTTGATCAATACCTGATGAATCATCCAGAAGCTTTTTTTAAAGCTCGCTACGAAAATGCCCTCATCAACCCAGAAAATCCCTACTTGTTGGGCAGCCATCTTTTATGTGCAGCCTGGGAACACCCATTATCAAAAACAGATGCAGAAATCTTTGGTAAAGCATTTGGCGAAGCAATAAGTGAGCTGGAAACTAATGGCGCTTTAAGAGCAAGAAAAGGTTACTGGTATGCTGATACCGGCGTGGCTTTCCCGGCCAGAGGAGTTGATATCCGCTCTTCTTTTGGGCCATCAATAAGTATTGTTGATACCTCGAGTGGTTCCCTGATAGATAGCGTTGAGCGAAGCACCGCTCTATTTCAGGCTCATCCGGGAGCAGTGTATCTTAACCAGGGTGAAAGCTACCTGATAACCGAGCTGGATCTTCAAGGCTCAACAGCAAAAGCTCAACCGGTCGATGCTGCCTATTACACGGTTGCTGATGATCTTACCACTTTGCGGATTATAAAAGTGCTAAAAAGCAAACAATTGGGAAATGTTGAGGTTTGTCTAGGAAGAGTAGAAGTGACCACTTCAGTAATTGCATACAAGCGTAAAGAACAGTATTCAGAAAAGATGATAGATAAGCTGCCGCTGGATTTGCCAGACGATATTTTTACAACCGTCGGGCTGTGGTTTGATGTTAATCGTGATATAACCAGCGCGTTGCAAAAGGAAGGGCTGGATCTGGAAGGGGGATTGCATGCCACTGAACATGCTTCCATAGGTATTCTGCCCCTGTTTGCGATGTGTGACCGTAATGATATCGGCGGGGTATCTACTGCACTGCATATGGATACCGGAAAACCTCAGGTTTTTATCTATGATGCTCACCCCGGAGGTATCGGAATAGCTGAAAAAGGTTACGAAATAATCATGGAGTTGTGGGCAGCTACACTCAAGGTGATTAAAACCTGCAAATGTGAAGAGGGTTGCCCGAGTTGTATACAATCTCCCAAGTGCGGTAACAATAATGAGCCACTGGATAAAAAGGCAGCGGAGAGAATCTTGAGTATGCTGCTTTATTAATTATAGACGGTCTTTAAGGTTTTTCCGCTTGATTACCCTTGACCAGCTGCCGCCTTTAGACTTCATCTCTACAATTCGTGGAATATAGCTCAGATACGGTATCAGCAGCATAACAGCGGAATAAATAATGTAATCAACCCGGTCGTAAATCAGCCAGGCTACAAAAGGAAAGCTTATCATCGCAAGCCCGTAACTCAGTGTGGGAAAGCGGGTAATAGCAAGTATAACCAAAAATGTCCCGAAGCCGATTGGCAGACACCATGGCATCAGAAAAATAATAACACCAATCAGCGTTGCGCCGCCCTTGCCTCCCTTGAACTTGAGCCATATCGGATAATTATGCCCGATAACCACAAACAAACCGGCAATCATTTCTACAATTACTATGGTTTCATTACCGGTGGCAAGTTGACATAAAAAGCGAGCCATGGCTACTGCTGCGGCACCTTTTAGAATATCAGCCGCAAGTACCATGACACCGGGGATAAACCCCAGGCTGTAAAAAGTATTCATGGCACCCATGTTGTGGCTGCCGATGGTACGTATGTCTACGCCCTTGACCAGCCTCCCGGCAATATAGGCAGATGGCAAGGAGCCAATAAAATAGGCAGCTATTACCGCCAATATAGAAGCCAGTATCTCGTTCATTTTTTTACTTACTCCTTGTGATGTCCGGCGCCCAGGCTAGGTTTTCATATCCAGCAGTTTAAGCCTGAGTCTGGTTTCCCCCATCCACTCATCCTGCTCCAGATTGAAGGCTATATCCATACGACTTTTAATATCTTCGAAGTTATCACCCTGCCCGAATGCAACCGCGTCCCATACCGCCCCGCAATGCCTTACCTGAAGGCGAAGATGCTTTCCGGTGCTGCCCATCTGGCGGCATTTAATCACTTCTACCCCCCGGCTAGCAAGTATCGGTACTGGATTCCCCTTGCCGAAAGGCGCTAATTTGGAGATTGCCTGGTAAGCCTTGCCGCCAATTTCGTTGAGCCCAACCTCGGCATCGATCTCAAGAGACGGCTTTAAATCAAGCCCCTCCAGCTTTTCTCTGGCAATAAGATCCATTTCATGCAGGAACAGACAAAGATTGCTGGTTTTAAGGCTGAAGCCAGCTGCCTGGGGGTGGCCTCCGTAACGGCTTAATAAACCGGAAAGGCTGTTTATAGCACTGATAATATCAAACTCGACAATGGAACGGCAACTGCCCTGGGATACCTTTTGGCCGGTTTTCACTACAATCGTCGGGCGGTAAAATTCATTAGAAATTCTGCCGGCTACCAATCCGATTATTCCAGCCGGGTATTCATCAGCATGAGCAACCAATAGGCTGCCCGGTTCTTCTGCAAGAATCTGTGCCTTGGCATGCGAACAGGCTTTCACCGTCATCTTCTGGCGTTCGAGATTCTGTTCTTCCAGTTTGGCTGCCAGGCGGTGGGCTTCTTTCCAGTCTTCCGTTACCAGCAGGTTATAACCGCCCAGAGCGTGTTCGAGCCTTCCAGCAGCGTTCAATCTTGGCGCGAGCGCCCATGATACATCTTCTGCAGTGATCTTGCCCTGAGAGAGGCCGGCAAATTCCATCATCATTCGTATCCCGAGGCGCGGATTAGAATTTATTTTTTCCAGCCCTTTTTTTACTAGGTAGCGGTTTTCACCAACAAGTGGCATCATATCGGCTATTGTGCCCAGTGCAACCAGATCAAGAAAATCAGCAACTTCTTCAGATTTGCCGATACTGTCATAAAGTGCCTGGACAAATTTATAGCTAACTCCAACGCCGGAGAGTTCCCGGAAAGGGTATTCAGAATCAAGCCGTTTGGGATTAACTGCGGCAACGGCGGCTGGTATTTCATCCTGGGGATTATGATGGTCAGTAATTATGATATCTATACCCTTGCGTTTAGCTTGCCGGGTTTCCGCAATGGCGCTGATGCCGCAATCGGTAGTGATGATCAGAGTTACACCCAAATCGTGCAGTTCGTTAAGTGCTGTGCGATTAATGCCATGCCCTTCATTTAAACGATGGGGAATATAAGGGTGTACAGCGCCACCCAGCTTTTGTATCGCCTGAACAAGCAGCACGGTGCCGGTGATACCGTCAGCATCGAAATCCCCGTAAACCGCCATTTTTTCGCCAGAGAGTAATGCTTGGTATATTCGGCTGATAGCCTGGCGGATATCGGGCATAAGATACGGATCATGGGAAAGTGCTTCTCCGCCTTCTATAAAAGCGGCAATAGAACGGGAATCTTCCAAACCACGGTTGAAGAAAATTTGTTTAACGATAGGAGAAAAACCGTTTTCTCCAGCCATGAAACCGGCGGGAGCAACAGGCTTTAATTTCCAGTGTAGTTGGGGCAAAAAATCCTCCTGATAAACTTAAAAATAGCAAACAATATCAATCAAGTCAAATAAGGCAGCAGGTATCAAAAAGCCATTAAGGCAGGTATATACTTAACCGCTGTATTTCTTTCTTAGCACCGGTTTTTCGATTTTACCGGTAGGATTGCGTGGCACCTTGTCAAAAAATATCAAGCGTGGCCGTTTGTAACGGGGCAAGTTTTTTTCACAGTAATCCGCAATTTCTTGTTCCGTGAGAGTCACTCCTGGCTGTGGATCAATCACTGCTGCCACAATTTCTCCCAGTCGCTCATCGTTAACACCAATCGCGGCTACGTCATAAACTCCGGGGTGGGCACTAATTACCTCCTCCACCTCAACCGGGAAAATGTTCTCTCCCCCGGTAATAATAACATCTTTCTTGCGATCTACCAGATATATAAAACCGTCTCCATCGGTTTTTGCCATATCGCCGGTATAAAGCCAGCCATTGCGGAGGGTTTCAGCAGTCTTGACGGGGTTTTTATAATACTCTTTCATTACCCCGTCGCCCTTTACCAGTAATTCGCCTACTTCCCCCGGTTTAACATCATGCCCGGCTTCATCTACTATCCTGGTCGCCCATCCTTCACCGGCTTTGCCAATAGCGCCAACTTTATGCTCGTTTTCTACGCCAAGATGGACGCAACCCGGGCCGGTGCTCTCGCTAAGTCCATAGTTGGTGTCGTAAGCAACTTGTGGGAAATATGCTTTCCATCTTTTCACCAGGCTGGGTGGTACCGGTTGCGCGCCGATGTGCATCAGCCGAAGGCTGCCTAAATGGTAATCTGCCAATTTGAGTTCGCCCCGGTCCAGTGCCCCCAGGAGGTCCTGAGCCCAGGGAACCAGTAGCCAGATTATTGTGCCTCGTTCGGAATGCAGGGCATCCAAAATGTTTTTCGGGTTTATTTCAGTGAGAATAGTTGCACGGCTACCGGCTAGCAAGCAACCGAACCAGTGCATTTTAGCGCCCGTATGGTAAAGTGGCGGCATCAGGATGAAGTTATCTTCCTTAACCTGCTGATGATGCTTTTGTTCGGTAATAGCAGCATGCGTCATGTTCTTGTGTGTAAGCACTATCGGTTTGGGATCCCCGGTGGTACCGGATGTAAAATACAAACCGCAAACGTCGTCCGGGGAAAAGCTGATATCCGGCGCGTTGGGTTCGGAAGAGTCGATCAAGGCTTCCATGTTATCCATTCCGGCTGGTGTGTCAGACCCGGCAAAGATGTAATTGTTAATCAGGTTTAGTCCGGCTTTTGCCTCTTCTACCCTTTCGATAAACTCCGGCCCCAGTAACATAGTGGTGGCTTCGGAAATATTGGCGCAATATAAAATATCTTTGGAAGTGAAGCGGAAGTTGAGCGGAACAGCCCACGCTCCAGTTTTTAATATGGCAAAGTAGGCAATGAGCCAGTCAATAGAGTTCATCATCAGGTGTATGACCTTATCTTCCCTGCCGATGCCTTTATTTACCAGGGCGGTGGCCAGCCGGTTTATTTTTTCATCAAATTCTGCCCAAGTAATCGTGCGTCGGTAATTAGCAGACGGCTTTAGTTCAATTAGTGCGGTATCACACGGATACAATTTGGCATTTCGGATTACAAGGTCGAGTATTGTCATTTAAAAAAGTCTTTCTAATAAATATTTGCCGGGTGTATGTGTTAGTGCAGCAGATTTGGCAGGAAGGTGGCAATCTGCGGGAATGCCAGCAGTATCCCGATGGCTACAAGGATGGCCGCAAGGAAGGGGAAAATACCCTTGAAAATAGTTTCCAAAGCTACGTCTTCGGTGATACTCTTGATGACATAAACGTTCAAACCTACCGGAGGGGTAATAACGCCCATTTCGGTAACCAGTACTACGATTACCCCGAACCATATCGGATTGAAACCGAGCGCTGTAACCAGTGGGTAAATGATTGGAATGGTAAGCGTTATCATGGCTAATGCATCCATGAAAAAGCCGCCAACGAGATAGATAAGTATTATTATACACATTATGGCGGCTGGGTGCAGATCCAAGCCTCCTACCCATCCAGCCAGATTGGCTGGGATTGTGGTGACTGCCATAAAGTGGCCAAACACGACCGCACCGGTGATAATAACTATCACCTCACAGGTGATTTTAAGCGCATCTTTTACTGCAAACAGGAAGTTGGGCAGGTTCATCTGCCGCCGGATCAAGCCAAGTATCAGCACCCCGGCTGCGCCAACTGCACCTGCCTGCATAGGGCTGAATAAGCCCAGGAAAAGTCCGCCAATTACCAGCGTAAACAGGACGATGGTATCTGCCATTCCGGCCAGCCCGGTAAATTTTTCTTTCCAACTGGTCGCCTCTCCGGCTGGGGCTAGTGCCGGATTCTTCCAGCACATCAATATCACTACAATTATAAACAAGATTGTGAGCATTATGCCGGGAACAATACCAGCCAGGAAGAGAGAGCCTATCGATTGCTCCGTCATAATACCGTAGACCATGAACACGGTGCTGGGTGGAATCAGTATCCCCAAAGATCCGGCTGCTGCTACAGAGCCGGTTGCCAGTGAATCGTCGTAATTGAACCTCTTCATTTCTGGCAGAGCTACTCTCCCCATCGCGGCAGCAGTAGCATTGGTGGAACCGCAAATGGCAGCAAAACCGGCACAGGCGGCAATAGTGGCAATAACCAGCCCGCCTTTAAACTGGCCAAATATCTTATGGGTGGAGGAGTATAACTTCCGGCTCATTCCGGTGGCAAACGCCAGAGAACCCATAAAAATAAACATCGGGATTACCGTTAACGAATAGTTGGAAAAGGTAACCCAGACATCTCTTGCCAGCAGGCTCAACCCGGCTTCTGGAGAAACAAGCATGCAAAACCCGACGGTTCCTACAATTGCCATAGCGAAACCAACCGGCGTGCCAATCAGGAAGAGGGTAATCAATACGGCAATGCCGATTAGCCCTGTGGCTACTGCACTCATCTCTTAACCATCCGGCTTATATAATTAATCAGTTCAATTAAAAGCTGAAGGCATACCGGGATACAGCAAACAGCTATGGCATATACAAAGGGGTAAAAGGGAATTCTCTGCGTCATGGATACTTCGCCGGTAAGCTGAAGAACCTGTGCATATTCAAAGCTTCTCCATGCCAGCAGGGCGAAAAGGACTATACCAATAGCGGAAACCAGTGCACCAAAAAAGTCTCTGATTATATGCGGCAGGCGGGTAACGAAAAAATCCACCTGAATGTGCCCTTTTAGCTGTTGTGTATAAGCCAAAGCAAAGGCAATCACAACTACGCTCAAAAAACTCACCAGCTCAATAGTGCCGGGGATAGGAGAAGAGAATACCTTGATAGCTATTACATCAGCCACCGTCAGTACGAGCATGATAACCAGCCCAGCGCCGGCAACCCAGTTAAAGCCCTGGTTTAATCCCTTGGAGATCTTTTCTAGTTTTTCCATATTGTTGTCATGTTTATATCAAGCGAGATTTACTATTTCCCCGGTTAGTCTTATAACCAGATGGTTTAGGTAAGGTATTCTGCCAGGTTTTCTTCCACCCAGGCAACGCAGTCTTCGGCAGAAGGAGATTTCCCTGCCCAATAGCTTACTCTTTCCAGCAGGTAGTTTTCATATTCGTCAGGTTCTAGGCCGAGGGCGGTTTTATCGGTTGTATATTGAGCTATAAGAGGTGCAACTGCAGCTTCTTTCCAGATCTCTACCTGTTCGGCAGAAAGCTCAATTACCTCTCTCCCTCCACCGAGTCCAAGAAAATAATCAATACCGGCTTTGTCGTAATAATCCCAAACCATACCGTGCTTTTCTATCCATTCCGAGCTTACATCAGAAATAATCTCCTGCAGGTCGTCCGGCAGGGAATTCCATTTAGTTTTATTAATAACCACAAACATCATGGTGGTATTGCCAACTTCATAGCAATCGGTTACATACTTAACCACTTCTGCCTGTTTCCAACCCTTCAAAACTTCCCTTGGTGTATAGCTCCCGTCTACAATTCCTCTAGCCATAAGTTCGTAGGCTTCCCCCTGGCTTACTCCATAGCCTTCCGCGCCCAGGGCTTTAACCACATTGGCGCCGATTCCGGTTGCGCGGATTACCATACCTTTCAGATCATCAAGGGTGCTGATTTTTTTCTGAGTGCTGATAATCACCCCCGGGCCATGGGCATGGAAATATAGCGGTTGAACATCTTTCAGCTCAGCCGGTTCAAATTCATTGTAATAGTCATTGGCTGCCATGGTAGCTACATAGCCGCTGGGATATCCATGAGGTAAGTCAACCAGTTCAGATACCGGGAAACGGCCGGGAGTATAGCTAAAGCAGGACATGCCGATATCTGAAATACCCTGCACCACTCCATCGTAAATGCCTGCCGCGGCAGTAAGGGTACCGCCGGGATAATAGTTGATTTTAATCTGCCCCTCACTGCGAGTTTGGATTTCTTCAATCCACTTTTCTGCCAGTATGGAATTCAGATGAGTAGAAGGGAAAAAGTTGGAATAGGAGAGTTCATAAACACCTTCCTGGGAACCGCCGCAACCAGCCAGAGCGAACTGCCCAAGTAAAACAAGTGCCAGAGTTGCTGTAAAAAATTTCCTTTTCACTGTAGTTCTCCACAACCTGATTATTCCCCAAAAAACAAATCCGGGCCAACCCGGAGTAACAAGTTGTGGGGTAATTTAACACAGTACGTTTAGAGTAGTCAATCGGTATCGGTTCCCTGACAAGCCGCAGTAAAAAATTTTATGTTATTAACAGGAAAGCATCCTGATTCGGAGCTTAAACAGTATACTAACTCTGTTAATGGCTTGCATCTCGGTTTATAATGATATGGCTATGGAAACCCTGCAAAATATATATGTTGGGACCTCGGGCTGGAGCTACCCCAAGGGGGAAGGTACCTGGAAGGGGCATTTTTACCCGCCGGGAACCACCAATGAACTCACCTACTACAGCAATTTTTTCAATACGGTAGAAATCAACAGTTCTTTTTACCGGCCGCCGGACCCGAGGATTGCTGCCAATTGGGCAAACGCCGTGCCGGAAGGCTTTCTATTTTCGGTAAAATTATGGCAGAAGTTTACCCATCCGGATATGTACCAGGCAGCTACTGGCCAGGAAGCGGTTATTTCTCTGGCTGATGTTGACCTGTTTAAATCTTCAATAGAGCCAATTGCCGTAGCCGGTCAATTGGGAGCCTTGCTTGCACAGTTTCCACCGGGTTTTACCAATACCCGCCAAAACCAGCGTACGTTGCGGGAAGTGGTAGAGGCTTTTCGGGATTACCGCCTGGCAGTGGAGCTTCGCCACCGCAGTTGGAGCGATGATGCCGCTACCGCCCGTTTGCTAAGAGAAAGCGGCACATCTTGGGTCAGGATAGATGAACCCAGGTTCAGTTCATCGGTTGCGCAGGAGCTTCCCCAGACGGCTGACCATAGCTATTTTCGCCTGCATGGCCGTAACCGGGAAATGTGGTGGAAAGGCAATGTAGAAACCCGCTACAAATACCTCTATTCGGCTGGCGAAATTGCCCAGTTGGCAGAACAGGTCAAGCAAGTTGGGCAAAAGTCCAACAGCACCTTTATTTATTTCAACAACCATTGGCAAGCCTATGCGCCCCGCAATGCAATGGATATGATGCGTGCGCTGCAGCTGCCATTAAAAGCCATTCCGCCCATGTTTTTAACACTGGAATAAAAAAACACATCTGGGGACAAGCATGGATATTCGTGAACATAACCGGGGTGCCTGGGACCGCCTGGTAGAGCAGCAAAATGAATGGACTGTACCGGTTTCAAGTGACATTATTGAAAAAGCCCACCATGGTCAATAGTCATGACCCCCTTAAAACCGGTACCGCGAGAATGGTTCCCGCCCTCGATAAAGGGATTGGAAATTTTATGTCTTGCTTCCGGGGGTGGTCAACAATGACCGGTTCTGGCTGCTACTGGAGCGCATGTAATCGTCCTGGACAATTCCCCCAGGCAACTTGCACAGGATAAGATGGTTGCGGAAAGAGAGGGGCTGGAAATGCGTTTGATAGAAGGAGATATGCGAGATCTATCCGTATTTCAGATGAGACTTTTGACTGTATCGTCCATCCCACTTCCAATTTATTTGTGCCAGATGTAAAACCGGTATGGAGGGAGTGCTACCGGGTGCTAAAGTCAGGTGGAACACTGATTGCCGGGTTCTGCAACCCGATAATGTATATGTTTGATCTCAAGCTGGAGCAGCAGGGTATACTCCAGGTTAAATACGCAGTTTCGTATTCTGACCAGTTATACCAATACGCTTGTTACCACACGGGCATTAAAACCGGCTTGCTAAGCCGTGCAGGCCGGTACAATACAAGATAACCAGGATAAAGTTATTCTTCGGTGATGGTGATGGTGATGGTGTTAATAACGTCTCCCTGCCGGATGCTTTCCAGGATAGCCATATCACTGGTCATTTTTCCAAAAACAGAGTGGCGGTTATCCAGGTGGGGCTGGGGAGAATAGGTAATAAAAAACTGGCTGCCGTTGGTATTGGGGCCGGCATTGGCCATGGAGAGTGCTCCGGCAACATGGGCGTGCGTGGAAAACTCATCTTCAAATTTATAGCCCGGGCCGCCGCAGCCGGTGCCGGTTGGATCTCCCGCCTGAGCCATAAATCCTGCTATTACCCGGTGGAAGATGATGCCGTCATAAAAGCCGTCCCGCGCCAGAAACACAAAGTTGTTGACCGTATTGGGAGCATCTTTAGCAAACAGGCTGAGAACGATGTCTCCCTTGTTGGTTTCAATGGTGGCGGTGTATTTCTTTTCCTGGTCTATGGTCATGGGTGGTGGAGCAGAATAGGTTTTCTTAGTCATGGTTAATTAGCCTTTCATTAATTATTAAGGGTTATCTTACCATAACTGGGGGAGGTGAAACATAACCCATCTGCTGTGCAATCCTTGAGAAGGGTGCTCCATTTTCTGTGTCCTCTTTGATGAGCACGCCAGTGCGAAGAAGAATCTTCCCCGGATAGTGCGCCATCCTCAAATTATTCGTGTCATCCTTGAGTCGGACGCTCCTTTTATTTGTGTCATCCTGGAGGAGGGCGGTAGCCCGACGAAGGATCTTCCCCGGATAGCGTCCGTCGTAACAGTAGTGAGTTCCCGTTAAGGCGAGCCTATTTCTTAAAGATTCTTCGCTTCACTCTTGGGTGACACGATTTTTTGTATTTGATCGGTTGACAGCGTTGTAATGTGTGATTAAAATGGTAAATGTCCATCATATATAAAGGAGAATCAGAATGGACGCTACAGGTTACATATCCCTCACTCTGGAATTTCACAAAG